>JAEWZS010000273.1 GCA_023458355.1 Bacillota bacterium | reverse complement strand
CGAAATGACAGTCGGAACACGAAACGCCCGGCAAATGCTGTCATTTCGAACGGAGCTAAGCGGAGTGAGACGCAGTTCGCAATAGTCGTCATGGTGCGTATGTGGCAATACTCCTTTGCTTACTGGGCTTTCGCCTCGCTTCATCCGCCACAGGCGGCGCGTCGGCTTCGCCCCCTGCATGGGCGCCGCGAAAATGGTGTGACGCACAAAGCTTGTTCCAATAATACGATGATAGCTCGAAGGGGATCCTTCACTCTGTTCAAGATGACAGTGGCGGTCTATCCGGTGGCCGGCACCTACGCAATACTCAGCTTACTATAAGCCCCACGCAGTGGCCGTTTTAAGGTTAATAGGGATTGTTAAGGGGCCAAAAAAGGCGCCAGTAGCGCCTTTTAGAACCGGTTGTAAATGGTACTCTTTATTTTTTGTTCATCTCATAAATCAACGCCAGCCCTTCGAGCGTGAGCGTGGGGTTGACGATGTCTATGCGATCTGTTTCCTCAGCAATCATCGAAGACATTCCGCCCGTTGCAATCACGGTAAGTTTAACACCCAGCTCTTTCTCTATTTGGCGAAGTATGTAATCCACCTGCCCCACATAGCCCCGTATGACGCCTGACTGTATGGCTTCCTTCGTGTTGGTGCTTATAACGCGATCGGGCTTAATAAACTCTACGCGGTGAAGCATGGCAGCCCTTTCAACCATGGCATCCGCGGATACCATAATGCCGGGGCAAATAAGACCGCCCAAGAACTCGGCCTTGGAGCTCACAACGGAAAAGTTGGTGGCTGTGCCGAAATCCACTACCACGCAGGGACCGCCATAGGTACGATATGCGGCTACGGCGTTGCAGATGCGGTCGGAGCCTAACTGCTCAGGTCTGTCGTACTTAATAGCAAGACCTAAGTTTAGGCTGCTGTTTACGATCATCGCTTCCTGCCCATAAAAGTAAAGAGAGCACATATGCTCCATGGTGTAGTTCATGGAGGGAATAACAGAAGACAGAATGATGCCGTCTACATCACGCGTGTTTAGATTTAGGTGTGCAAAGAAAGACTCGATCTGTACGCCGTATTCATCGGCGGTACGCCTCTCATCGGTGTTAAAGCGCCAAGAGTATTTCAGCGCTCCGTTTTCAAAAAGACCTGTTTTTATGTTGGTATTGCCAACATCCATCACTAGAAGCATTCGTTTTTATTCTCCAGTCAATACTATTTTGCAAGAAGTGCCGTTGCTTGCAACGCTTTTCCTACGGCAGGGCATACGATGCCCGCAGCGAGAGCTTCGAGCACCCCGTTTAAGGATACTACCGAAAGAATCGCTCCGATCAACGCGCTGCCTGAAACGCCGAAAGCGGCAGCCGTCTGCTCAAATGCCAGAAGATATAGCCCACCGAGCAAAAACACCGTATTGGTAAGCGCGCCGACAACACCCGCTGCCGCCATGGCAAACACTTTACTCTTATCCACTTTAGACAGCGCTTTATACACGAGTGAAGAAAATACACCTACCAGTAAGCGCGGCACAAATAGTATGCACACGATGAGCAAAATATTATAAAGGCCAAATCCCGTATTGGTACCGAGCACAATAGCGGCGATGGCATCGGGATTTAAGAAGCAGGAAATCAGGCTTGTTAGGCCGAAGAAAAACCCCAGTACAACGCCGCCCTCAAGCCCCAGGAAGAAAACCCCCACGATAACCGGTATATGCACGATTGTAATGCTGGCCATTGGCAGTTTGATATAACCGACAGGAGTCAGCCCTAAAATAAAGATAAAGGCCACAAGCATGCCGTACTTGGTAAGCCTCCTGATATTTTCGCTGTTCATGATGCCTCCGCACTCGGGCTACTAAACCCGGAAAGATGTATATAATTTATCTGAACATATACTTCGGTATGCATTCCTTTCGGGCTCAATCCCGTTTATCTTTACCAATTATACAATTGCTTTGCGGTATTAGCAAGAAAGCATGAACAATCCATGAATAATTGGTTGAAAAATGGGAGATGTGTCTTTACTTTACATGCCCCGGAAAATATAATGGTGATAGTCTGAGTACCTATGCGGAAAAAGGCGTGCATTATGTAATGATGGGGTAACAAGTTCATTATGGAAACCAAGACCGTGAAGAAAAAGAGTAAGAATAAGCAGAGCATGAGCGTTGGAGGGATCATTGCGATCTCTTTGTTGGTCGTTGTGCTCGTGCTTGGAGGAACAGCGCTCTTTCTGCATTTAGATGAGAAATTCAAAGAGGAAAAGCGTCAGTCTATCATTAACTCCGGTGTTTTCCATGAGGGCATCACCGTAGAGGGCTTGGATGTTTCCGGCATGAGCGTTGTTGAAGCAAAGGAAGCGCTCAAATCCGTCGAACAGGAGCTATCAAAGGACGTTAACTTCACATTCCTCGTGAGCGGCAAAACCTACGAGGCAGATGCAAGCTGCTTTGATATAACCTATACCACCGACGAGGTTTTAAATACGGCCATCAGCGTTGCGCGCCAGGGTGACCTTGACGCGCTTGAAGCTATGCTTGACGATATTAAAACAAACGGCCGTGCGTTCAGCATCGAATATACCGCAGAACCCAATGAGCAAATGAACAAAGTGCTCACAGCCATCGCGGCAGATGAGAATATCGCGCCAACAGACGCCACGTTTAGCGTAAAAAAGATGCCTATAAACGAGAATAACGGCGACCAAGACGTCCGCGATCTTGGTCTTCCCGAGGATGGTTCCATTACGGACATCAGGGACATGCGGTTTGATTTCATAGAGGGTGTACCCGGGCGAGGTGTGGATACCGAGGCTGCTCTTGTTACCATAACAGAGCGTGCCGAGGCGCGCCAATTTGGGCAAATCGAGCTCCCGCTTGTAGAAATACCGCCTAATGTCACCATAGCGGCACTCAAGGAGAGCCTTGTGCTTCGTGCGAGCTCTTTCACTTCGTTTGGTAAGGGTCATTACGACCGCAAGGAGCGCGTGTTCAACATCGTCAAAGCAGCCGGCCGCATTTACGGCACAGTGCTGCAGCCGGGCGAGATATTCTCCACCAACACCGTCATCGGCGACCGCACCGAAAGGGGCGGTTGGCAGCTTGCCCCCGCCGTAATTGAGGGCGGCGCAGCTACGCAAGATCAAGCCGGCGGCGGCGTCTGTCAGGTAAGTACCACCATGTATCTGTCTGTACTTAAAAGCGATATGAAAATAGAATATCGCAGAGCGCATTCCCAACAGCTATCGTATGTGGCCGGAGGGCTTGATGCCACCATCAATACCGGTACCATCGATTTTAAATGGAGCAATAACACGACCTCACCCATCTATGTGTTTACATGGGTCGATACGAAAGAAAAAACCATTCACTGTGAAATTTACGGTGAACCCTTCCCCGCAACGTTTGATTCCATCGAACTCAAAAGCGATCTCAAGGAGACGCTTAAGCCCGATCCCACGAGCTATATTACAGCCTCTTACCTCGTAGCACCCTACTGGTGGAAAAACAACAGCGCCATCACCGGCCACACCTACGATAGCTACGCCATATATAAGCTGGGCGAAACGGTTGTGGAAACCAGGCCCATCGCAACAACCACCTACAAGTCCCATCCCGAACGTATTTATGTTTGGGCAGGCTACGACGGTTCGCCCCTCCTGCCCGAGTTTGACCAGACAAGCTATTATCAAGCACTTAAGAAGGCAAATTAAACTCAAGAATTAAATAAGCGTATAACAAAGGCGTACTGATACTTATGCAGCACGCCTTTCGTTTTACTTTATTTTGTACTTTAGGATGTAGCGAGGCCTCTGAGGGAGGTGGCACGGGGCGGACCTTGCGGTAAAAAGCTCTCTCCCTCAGCCGCCCCGACCGGCTTCGCCGGACGTACCGACAGCTCCCTCATCAGAGGGAGCCTAAGCACGTTCTCTATTAAAGTGCTTTTATTTCTTCGTCTTCGGCGTAAATATAACCGCATTCAAATACCCGAACAAAATCGCCGCTGCGATACCGCCTGCGGTAGCTTTTATACAGC
>JAEWZS010000272.1 GCA_023458355.1 Bacillota bacterium | reverse complement strand
CCTAAAATGCGTGGGCTTAGCTGCTGCACTCATCGCTAATGGAGATGCGGATATCGTGGTGGCGGGCGGTACGGAAAACATGAGCCTTGCACCTTACGTGCTTCCCCAGGCGCGCTTTGGGTACCGCATGAATGACGGCAAACTCGTGGACACCATGATCAAGGACGGTCTATGGGAAGCATTTAACGACTATCACATGGGCGTTACTGCCGAGAACGTCGCCGAAAAATACGGCATTACGCGTGAAGTGCAGGATGCATTTGCTGCGAGTAGCCAGCAAAAATGCGAGAAAGCGCAAAACGAAGGCAAGTTTGACGAAGAGATCGTACCCGTACAAATAAAGGTCAAAAAAGAAGTAATCGAGTTTAATAAAGACGAGTTCCCGCGCGCAGGCGTTACCGCAGAAGGGCTTAGTAAGCTTAAACCCGCCTTTCAAAAAGACGGTACGGTTACGGCGGCAAACGCATCCGGCATCAATGACGGTGCTGCCGCGGTTATTGTGATGAGTGTAGAGAAGGCTAAGGAGCTAGGCGTAAAGCCGCTTGCGAAGCTTCTTATATGCACGTCCGCCGGTGTAGAACCCGAAGTCATGGGCATAGGCCCTATTGCGAGCACCAAAAAGGCGCTAAAACGCACCGGGCTTACCATAGACGATATCGACCTTATCGAGGCAAACGAAGCATTTGCAGCGCAGGCTGTTGCGGTCGGCAGCGAGCTAAGCTTCCCCGCGGAAAAACTTAATGTCAACGGCGGTGCAATTGCGCTTGGGCACCCCATCGGTGCATCCGGATGCCGTATTCTCGTAACGCTTTTGTATGAGCTTAAGCGGCAGGGTAAAAAACGCGGCATCGCCACACTTTGCGTGGGCGGTGGCATGGGTGTTACCGCTATCGTGGAGGCGCTTTAATGCTGCAAACGGGGATTCAAGGTAAGGCAAGCGTAATCGTGAGTGATAAGAACACCGCCGCAGCCATGAAAAGCGGGCTTCTTAATGTCTATGCAACACCCATGATGGTGGCGCTCATGGAGGATGCCTCGATGCAAAGCGTGCAACCATATCTAAAAGAGGGACAAACTACCGTCGGAACGCTGGTGAACGTAAAGCATGTAAGTGCCACACCCGAGGGTATGAAGGTTACGGCGCAAAGCGAGCTTATTGAAGTTGATGGGCGAAGACTTGTTTTTAAGGTTTCTGCACACGACGGTGCAAGTCTTGTCGGTGAAGGCACGCACGAGCGTTTCATCATCGATGCCGAGCGGTTTATGGAAAAGACAAGAGCGAAAGCTCAACAATAAGGTACCCGCGGAGGAAAATCATGATGTACGATCTCATTATTATAGGCGGCGGACCGGCCGGTTATTTGGCAGCGGAGCGCGCAGGGCATGCAGGCATGAACGTGCTCCTTATCGAAAAAAAGTCGGTGGGCGGCGTATGCCTTAACGAGGGCTGCATTCCCACAAAAACGCTTTTGTACAGTGCCAAACTCCTTGATGGTGCGGTAAACGGCGGTAAATACGGTATAAACGCATCCGAATTGAACCTCGACCACGCGAAGGTCGTCGCCCGCAAGGATAAGGTTGTAAGGCTCTTGACGGGCGGCGTAAAAAGCACACTGAAGGCTCAAAAGGTAACTCTTTTAGAAGGCGAAGGAAAGCTTTCGGGGAAGTGTGAAGACGGCTTTTGCGTGGAAGTCGCAGGTCAAACGCATCAAGGGAAGAAGCTTCTTCTCGCCATGGGATCGGTACCCGCACTGCCGCCAATTCAAGGCTTACAAGAAGCGCTTGCGAGCGGGTTTGCTTTGACAAGCCGCGAAGCACTTGAAGTAAAAGAGATTCCCGCATCGCTTTGCGTGATCGGCGGGGGCGTAATCGGCCTTGAGCTGGCCTCTTATTTTTGCTCTGCGGGCACAAAGGTGACGGTTGTCGAGATGCTCGACCATATCGCTGGCGAGAACGATAAGGAGCTTTCAGCGCTGCTCCAAAAAAACTACGAGAAAAAGGGAATTTCCTTTGCGCTGTCAGCCCGCGTTACCGAGATTACACATAACGGCGTGCGGTATGAAAAAGACGGTGCAGAAATCTTTTTAGAAACAGACGCAGCGCTTGTTTGTATCGGAAGAAAGCCCAATACTTTGAATATGGGACTTGAGAGCATTGGCGTTAAGCTTGAACGTGGCGCAGTCGTTACGGATGAGCATATGCTTACAAATGTTCAAAACGTCTATGCAGCAGGCGACGTGAACGGAAAATCCATGCTCGCGCACACAGCGTACCGCGAGGCTGAGGTTGCGATCAACCATATGCTGGGACTTTCGGACTTCATGCGCTATACGGCCATTCCCTCCGTAATCTATACGAACCCCGAGCTGGCATCTGTCGGCGAGACTGAAGCGAGTGCGCGTGAAAAGGGATATGATGTTGAGGTTGTTACGTTGCCCATGCGATACAGCGGCCGCTACCTTGCGGAAAACGAAGGCGGTGACGGCATATGTAAGGTAATTGCTGATAAAAAGCGCGGTATAATTTTAGGTGTACAGGCGCTTTCAAACTACGCTTCGGAGTTTATTGTTGCGGCGGGCATTTTCATTGAGCTTCAAACGCCCATAGAGAAGATTAAGGAGATTGTGTTCCCGCACCCGACGGTTGCTGAGATCCTCCGCGAAGCAGTGTTCAAACTGTCTTAAACACACGGATAACCTCGAATTATTTCGGATTTGTGAAATGCGCCGCTTTTCCCCTATGAAGCGGCGCATTTTGCGGTTATAATACGAGCAGGGAAGATTTTCTATCGGGAGGATGCATGGATTTAGGCACAGGGAAAGGTGCAAAAGAGCTTAGCGTACCCAAATACGTGCAAAAACGCAGCGTTGTGAAGCAGGCGGTGCCTATTTCCGCACGCTCGTCCTCACAAAGCGGTACAAGAAAAAGCGACGGTAAGAAAAAAACCGGTACTCCCAATAAACGCAAGCGGCGCAGGCAAAAAGCAACTGCGCGCACATGGATTGTAGCGTCTTTGTTGGTATTAATTGCGGCGGTACTCGTGGTGCTGTTTGGCGGCGACAGAGGCGAAGCTCTCGGCTCTGTCACCGAGGGTGATGAGAAAATATTAGAGGGCATTTATATCGATAATGTCTATGTTGGCGGTAAGACCGCCGATGAGGCTCGCGCGCAGATCACAGAGCTTGCGCACGCGAAAATTGTGCAAGCGGGCATTACGCTTACCTCCGATAACGGAAGCTATTCGCTGTCAGCAGAAGAGCTCGGCTTGTCGGCCGGCATAAACGAGGTTGTTGCTGAAGCTGTAGCCTACGGGCACTCCGACAACATGTTCGAAAACGCACGTTTGAAAGCGGAGCTTAAGGAGACGGGCAAAAACTTTACGCTTTCCTACAGCGTGAAGGACTCGGTTCTACTTTTAAGCCTCCAAGATATCAAATCGCAGTTTGATATCTCTCCCGAGGAGCCTTATGCCGTTCCGTCTTTGAGCGAAGATTTCGTACAGAGTTTTACGTTTTACGATGGTAAAAACGGCTATTCTTTCGACGTGGAGGCAACTGCGAATCTCGTTAAAAATACCGTGACAAGCGGGGAACTCAACGCACAAGTAAAGCCTGTCTATTTAGAAACTCCACCAACGATGACACTCGATTTTATAAAGGAAAATACCGAGCGCATTTCAACCTACACAACCCGCTACAGAAACGGCGGCTCCGATATTGTAGAGAATCGCGTTTTTAACATCCAAAAGGCGACGGATATACTAAACTGCCATGTTGTGCCCCCCGGCGAGACATTCAGCTACAACGAGGTGGTAGGCCCGCGCACGACGGACGGCGGCTGGAAGGAAGCCAACGGGATATCGGGCGGTAAGGAATACACATTACAGGCGGGCGGTGGTGTTTGCCAAACAAGCACCACACTCTACAACGCACTATTATGCGGCAACCTCAATGTAACCGATCGCAGCAAGCATTCCATACCCTCCGACTATGTAGATAAAGGCCTTGATGCGACGGTTGACACTAGCGGTATCGATTTAAAATTCCTCAACGATACGGGTGCACCCATTTACATATTTATGTACATTAAACCCGATCCGAACGACTCAAAATACCTCACCGTTACCGCCTCCTTCTATGGCAAGCCTCTGCCTCAAGGTGTGCAATATAAACCGAGAAGCGTTGTTACGGCTACCACCGTGCACGATCAGCCGGTCTATACCGAGGATTCCGCAATACCGCGCGGCTACCAACTTATTTCCGTGCAACCGCACGACGGCTTTACAGCAGAGGCGTATCTCGATAAATACGTCAACGGTGTGCTTGAAAGCTCTAAATACCTGCATACCGATAAATACCGCGGCAATGCTGCTGAAATTCGCATAGGTACCGGCGACCCCGCGGTACTTGCCGTGCCGCCCGGTGCCACCCCCATAACGCCTACGGTAGGCGAAAATGCGGACGGAAGCAACGGGTGAGGGCATCTAGACAAAAAGCGGTTATTGCTTTACTCGCCGCACTGATCCTGTGCGGCGCGTTTTCAGCTTGCGTAGGGTATTCGGGCAACATGGAGGGACGCGTGTCTCGTGCTCCCGTTGCTCCCATTTATAATCTTTACAACAAAATACCGCTATCGAGCATTTCCTCCATAGAAGGCATCACGGGCTCCATCGCCAGGGACGAAGCGGTGTTTCATGCGTTCACGCCTGAAGGCGAGCGCCTCGAAACGCTAGATAAAGATGAGCTTCTTTCCTATAAAAGCAGCTTTCAAGACATTACCTCTGCATATTATAAAGACCAAATCTCAGGCGATATGCTTTTGCCTTATATGGCTATGCTTTACGCTTTAGAATTTGGTTTTGAGCGTGCGTATTTCAGCTCTTTCGAGCTCTCCGTTGACGACATTTATCAATCCTACAGTTATCTTACCTGCGATAATCCCTTTTTTGAAAGCAACTATAATCTCGACGTCGAGTACCTTATGCCTCCTCAGGGTGATTTAGAGACGCCTGTGTTTTACTGCCTGAAAACGACGGCGCTAGAAAGCGGAAACTTTGAAAGGAAGCTTCAGGCCTACGAAAAAGCAAAGGAAATGGTATTGTCACTTCCTGCTGCGCTTGAGGATGAAGAAGGAAAGGCCGAATACCTTTATCGAAAACTCATCAACACCACGCATTACATTAGCTACGATGTAAATGAGAAGCCCGATTACTTGTATGACGCTCTGGTTTTAGGGAGAAGCAATTGCGACGGGTTTGCCAATGCGCTCGCCATGCTTTATAACCTCGCGGGGATAGAAAGCGTGCTCTCGATCGGTATGGACGAGGGCAATGGACATGCGTGGGTCACAGCAAAGCTTAGCGGCAGTTTTTATCATTTTGACCCTACCTACGATTCCGACGCTGCGCATGATGTAAGCTACGGCGGCAAGCTCTACTATTTTCGAATGTCCGATACAGCCGCATTTGCGCTTTTACGAAGCTACGACGCGGATATTCAAAACGCCGCACCCAAATGCACGGATACAACGTTTGATTTAACACCTGTCGACATAACGGTGATCGATTTTAGGCTTCCTGACATGCAGGCTGCGGTTGCGGACGCGCTCGAAAAGGATATCAGCAACGACGACGGCTGCTTGGTGGTATCCTGCCCGCAATTCCTCGGGGCATCATGGGATGAACTGGACGCATATTTTAGCGCGATGGCGGATGCAGTCACAATAGCGGGCACCGTGGACGCTTATCTTTTAAGCGATAGGGGATTGTTGGTGCTCTACGGTATAGCGGAATAAATGTACGCACCTTTTGTAAAAATATGTTAAAATGGGTTTGATGAATAACATGCGGAGGTTAATCGAATGAATACCAACGTATTTCGCAATATATCCTACGGACTGTACGTTGTCGGTACGCATGATGAAAAAAACAACCGCTCCACGGGCTGTATCGTCAACAGCGTCATGCAGATTACCTCAACGCCGGCGACCATAGCAATAAGCATCAATCACGATAACTACACCAACGAATGCATACGTTTAAGCGGCATGTTTTCCGTTTCCATACTCTCGGAGCAATGCGAACCTGCCGTGATCGGCAGGTTCGGCTTCCGAACCGGCCGAGACACGGATAAGTTTGCGGGAATCAACTATGTGAAAAAACTGGACATGCCGGTTTTGAAAAGCTGCTGCGGCTACCTTGTCTGCAAGGTCATTTCCACGATGGAAGCACCCACCCATACCGTGTTTTTAGGTGAGGTACTGGACGGGGACATGATGCTCGACGAGATACCCATGACCTATGTCTATTACCATAAGGTCATTAAGGGTAAGACCCCGAAAAACGCCTCCACCTACATCGCAGAGGACAAGCCCTCTCAAAAACCTGCGGAAAAAAAGGCGGTTTGGCGCTGCACCTTGTGCGGCTATGAATATGACGGGGAAATTCCTTTTGAAGAGCTGCCCGACGATTATGTCTGCCCGCTCTGCGGTGCAGCAAAGGATATGTTTGAAAAGGTCGAGGCGTAACCTATAACATATTAAGTACATGTAGGGGCCGATTCTATATCGGCCCGCGGTTCCCTTGCACGGGGCTGTCACGTTAAGTGCATACAACGTATATACATTCAAATGCACTTAGCGTGACAGCGGGTTCGGTGCCCCAAAGGGGCAAAAAAGGCGCCTGTGACGCCTTTTTAGAACCCCGGGGTTTCGCCGTAGGCGAAACATCCTTGCATAATGCATTGAAGATGCTTAATGCGACAGCCCCTACGATTTATATTAGAGTTACTTTTAGATAGTTTAGGGACGGTGAAAACCGCCCCGTATTTTGCTTGCCCAATTATACGAGGAGGCACCTATGATTGAACTGAAGCACATCACAAAAACATTCCGTGTAGCAAAGCGTATGGGCGGGCTCAAGGCGGCTACAAAAGCGCTTTTTAAGCGCGAACATACGCAAATTCACGCACTCGACGATGTATCTTTTTTTATCGGCGATGGAGAAATGGTTGGGTACATCGGTCCAAATGGCGCGGGGAAGAGCAGTACCATTAAAATACTATGCGGCATTTTAACACCCGACAGCGGCTCTTGCATAATCGACGGTAGGACGCCGTGGAAGGAAAGGAAGGAGCATGTTAAGAACATAGGCGTGGTGTTCGGACAGCGAACGCAGCTTTGGTGGGATGTGCCGGTCATCGACTCGTTTGAGCTTATCCGCGATATTTACCGCGTTACACCCGCTGTCTATAAAAAGAACAAAGATGAGCTAACGGAGCTGCTGGATCTGAAAGAGCTTATAAAAACGCCCGCGCGACAGCTTTCGCTCGGCCAAAGAATGCGCTGTGAGCTTGCGGCATCGCTTTTGCATGAGCCGAAAATTTTGTTTTTGGATGAGCCGACCATTGGTCTCGACGCGGTATCTAAGATTGCCGTGCGCAGCTTTATCAAACGCGTCAACCGCGAAAAGAAGACCACGGTCGTTTTGACCACCCACGATATGCAGGATATTGAGGCACTTACCGAGCGCATCCTTCTCATCGGCAAAGGCAAAATTCTCCTCGACGGCTCGCTGACGGAACTTAAAACAAGAAATTCTCCTTTTAAGACCGTAACACTCGCCTGTTCAAACGTAGAATTTGCCCCGATCCCGGGTGTAACCATGCAGGAACACATGGACGGCCGCGCGGTGTTTACGGTGGATACGCGTCTTATTTCCGTATCAGACGCGATCGGAGCACTTACGAAAAATGCGGACGTAACCGATCTTTCCGTTTCCGGCGCAAGTGCCGAGGATATGGTAGTATCGCTCTACGAGGAGTTTTCCATATGAAAAGCTACCTTGCACTGTTCCGTATTCGTTTCCTCCACGGTCTTCAATACCGTGCGGCGGCACTCGCGGGTGTAGCCACGCAGTTTGCGTGGGGTTTTATGACAATACTCATGTTTTCGGCGTTTTATAAGGCAAACAGCACTGCATTTCCTATGGAATTTCAAGCGCTCTCAAGTTATATATGGCTGCAGCAGGCGTTTCTGGCACTGTTTATGGCATGGTTTTTGGACGAGGATATCTTTGCGAGCATCCGCGAGGGG
The DNA here is from genome assembly GCA_023458355.1 of Bacillota bacterium. Taxonomy (GTDB): domain Bacteria; phylum Bacillota; class Clostridia; order Christensenellales; family CAG-138; genus UBA7707. Next base: position 3,600 of record JAEWZS010000272.1, on the reverse strand, counting down.
CATGTCGCTTACGAGCTCGCCCGCCCGCTCGATTTGTACGGGGTTTGGTTTGTGAAAAACGCAGCGGTTCGGCTTTCAAGAGCGGTGCTTCGATGCATGCCCATTCTCCTTGTTGCGGCGTTCTTGAAAGCGCCTTACGGGCTTGTACTGCCGCATAGTCTTCATGCGTTTTTATGGTTTCTTATAACATCGATTTTGGGGTACCTCGTGGTAGTTGCTTACTGCATGCTCATATACATCGCTACACTTTATACGCTAAACCCTATGGGTGTACGCATTGTCGCCGTATCCATGGCGGATTTTTTGGCGGGCGGCATCATTCCGCTACCTTTTTTACCCGACGGATTGCGCAAAATACTCGAACTTACTCCGTTTGCTTCCATGCAAAACCTACCGCTGCTTGTGTACAGCGGGAGTATTGCAGGTACTGAGCTCCTTTATAAGGCAGCGTTGCAGCTTTTTTGGCTTATAGCACTCGTGCTGTTAGGCAGGCTTTTTATAAAGGCGGCCCTCAAAAAAACGGTCGTGCAAGGAGGTTAAAATGAAGCTTTATATAACGTATCTTTCCCTGCATTTAAAGAGTCAAATGCAATATAAGACCTCGTTTTTTCTGACCGTGCTTGGGCAGTTCCTTGTTTCGTTCTCAACATTCTTAGGCATGTATTTTATGTTTGAGAGGTTCCGTTTTGTAGAGGGTTTTACCTTTTCGGAGGTATTGTTGTGCTTTGCTGCAGTACTGATGGCGTTTTCGCTTGCGGAATGTTTTGCGCGAGGGTTTGACACATTTTCTCGCATGATAGGTAACGGCGAGTTTGACCGCATATTGGTGCGGCCGCGTAATGAAGTGTTCCAAGTGCTCGCATCGCGCCTCGAGCTTTCACGTATGGGCAGGCTTATACAGGCGGTCGGGGTGCTCCTATATGCCATACCTGCAAGTGGGGTTATTTGGAGTCTGGATAAAGTGCTGACCCTGGTTTTGATGATTGTCTGCGGTGCGCTCGTCTTCTCCGGCCTTTTTGTCATCTATGCAGCGCTATGCTTTTTCACGACGGAAGGGCTTGAATTTATGAACATACTAACAGATGGCGGAAGGGAGTTTGGTGCATACCCGTTCTCCGTCTATGGCAAAGGTGTATTGAAATTCCTCACGTTTGTGGTGCCGCTGGCGCTGTTTCAGTATTATCCGTTTTTGTACCTTGTGGGGCAAACCGACAATGTGCTTTATATGTTCCTTCCGCTCGTATCGCTCTTGTTTTTACTCCCTTGTTATGCACTTTGGAGGATTGGGTTAAAATTCTATAAGTCTACGGGCTCCTAACGGAGCAGGACGATTGTTGCTAAACTGCGTATGCGCCTCTTGACAATCCCTCCGGATTTTGAACGAACAAAAGCAAGGATTGCTTATTTTTCGCAATATTGTGTATGGCGTATCAGATAAAAAACGTATATACTTATTGTGATATATCCTAATAAAATGTATTTGATTTGGGTGTAAACCCAAAGAAATAAGGCGCTGCGCCGCTACTCCACAAAATAGCGACCGCGGGCCAACAAAAAGGAGGCAATCACCCCGCTTCGGCTTGCGGTGCGGCAGTGTGGAGACCTGCCGTAAAGGGTTGTATCCTATTTATGGGTAGCCCGAGAGGACAGCGCGGAGGCGCGGTCCGTCAAAGCCGTCATTCATGGCAAATGTAACCATGAAGAACCTCAAAAAGGTCTATGACAAAAATGTGGTGGCTGTCGAAGATTTCAATCTTGAAATTGCCGACAAAGAATTTGTGGTGCTCGTCGGCCCTTCAGGCTGTGGAAAATCCACAACGCTGCGCATGGTAGCCGGTCTTGAGGAGATCACTGAGGGCGAGCTGTATATCGGAGATAAGCTCGTCAACGACGTTGCACCCAAGGACAGGGATATCGCGATGGTATTCCAAAACTACGCGCTCTACCCTCATATGTCGGTGTATGAGAACATGGCATTCGCGCTTAAACTCAGGAAGGTTCCCAAGGCGGAGATCGACAAGAAGGTTAAGGATGCCGCAGAAATATTGGGCATCACCGAGTATTTGAACCGCAGGCCGAAGGCGCTTTCCGGCGGACAGCGTCAGCGCGTCGCCATCGGCCGCGCCATCGTGCGAGAGCCGCAGGTATTCTTAATGGACGAGCCGCTTTCTAACCTCGATGCAAAGCTCAGAAATCAAATGCGCGCCGAAATTATTAAGCTCCGCACGCGTATCGACACCACTTTCATCTATGTAACGCACGACCAGACCGAGGCAATGACATTAGGCGACCGCATTGTCGTTATGAAGGATGGCTTCGTGCAGCAAATCGGCACCCCGCACGAGGTGTTCAATAAGCCTTCCAACCTTTTTGTGGCCGGCTTCATCGGAACCCCGCAGATGAACTTCTTTGATGCACAGCTTATTCTATCGTCAGGCAAATACAGCGTGAAGATTGAAGACGCCGAGATGGATTTAAGCGAAGAAGCGCAGAGAATCCTTCGCGACAAAGGCGCCAAGGAATGCGAAATCTCAGCGGGTATCCGCCCCGAGCACATCCAAATCGCACAGCAAAGTAGTAAAAATACCGTGCATGCGCGCGTGGACGTATCCGAAATGATGGGCAGCGAGGTTTATGTGCACGTTGTAGCAGCGAATAAGGATGTGGTATTGCGCGTACTCACCACCGAACTCTATAAAAACCCCGGTGCAAGTAAAGCGGAATACATCGACTTTACCGCAGCGCCTGAGTATATTCATATTTTCGATAAGGAAACAGGCAAAAACCTGTTGTACTAAAACCGTTTAAATTGAAAATTCGCCCGCATGAGCTCACGCGGGCGAATTTTTATTGCTTAAATTGCCTTTGGTGTTTTACGAATAAACAGTATACCAAGCGTGTACGGTCCGCAGTGGCTCGATACCGTGCAGCCCGCGCGGGTCTCGACGATTTCTTGAAAATCCGCAAGGCTTTTCACGAGCTCTCGCACCTTATCCACCGTTTCCTTCTCGCAGGCGGGATGGGTGATGAATACCCGTGTCAAATCGATATCGTCGATATCCTTAAGCTTATCCTTTACGTAGTTTTCAAGGCTGCGGTCAAAGCTCCCCTTGTATTTTTTGCCAACGGTCATTTTTCCGTTGTGTACCTCGATGCAGGGTTTAAGCTGGAACAGCTTTGCACCAAGCGCCTCAAGGCCTGTGCAGCGGCCGCCCTTATATAAGTAGTCAAGCTTGTCTATTACAAAGCTTGCATCCACGCGGGGGATGATGTCTTCAAGCCTTTTTACGATTTCCTGCGCTTCAAGGTTTTGCTTTGCCATCTGTGCCGCTAAGTATACGACATGCCCGCTGCCGCTTGAAAGGTTTCGCGAGTCCACTACGTACACGTTGTTAAAGCTCTTTGCGGCTAGCGCTGCGTTCTGGTGGCAGGAGGAAAATTCTGCGCTGATGTTGATATGGATGACGGCGTCGTAGGTTTCTAATAATTGCTCAAATAAACTATGATATTCATATACATTGACAGCCGCCGTCTTGCAAATTTTCTTGTCCTGTTCCACATAGCGGAATACATCCGCCGGGGTAATATCCACACCGTCAT
>JAEWZS010000271.1 GCA_023458355.1 Bacillota bacterium | reverse complement strand
GTTTTTAGGTGCGGGCTCTGTAACGGATCCCAAGAAGGGGTATCATCTTGAAATCGTATGCCGCCACGAGCTTTTTGCACGGGAACTTTGTGAGCTTATCAACGCTTTTAGCTTTAACACTCGCCTAACAGCCCGCAAAACAAGCTATGCGGTCTATTTGAAGGATGGCGAGATGGTTTCTGATTTTCTAGCTTTTTTAGGCGCGAACGATGCGACGATTGCATTTGAGAACGAGCGCGTGCTTAGAAGCGTTAAAAACGACGTAAATCGTCAGAACAATTTCGATCAATCCAACATGCAAAAGGCCGCGCTCGCAGCGGCGCAGCAGCTTATCGACATCGAACTCATCCGTACCGAAATGGGCATTGAAAATTTACCGCCGCGGTTAAGGCAGGCGGCGGAGGCACGGCTTAATTACCCCGAAGCAAATCTAAACGAGCTGTCAGAAATTATGAATTTGGGCCGGTCAGGCGTCAACCACAGGCTTCAAAAGCTTACAGAGCTCGCAAATTCTATACGTATCGAAAAAGGCGAGCCTGTACGGTAATAGGCTTTGCCTTTTAAACACACACCGGGAAAGGGATACCATGGCTTTTACACATCTGCATGTGCATACGCAGTATAGTCTCCTCGATGGCGCAGCGCGCATTGACGATCTTATCGAACGTGCGAAAGCGCTCCATATGAACGCGCTCGCTATAACAGACCACGGTGCTATGTACGGCGTAATCGACTTTTACAAAGCATGCAAAAAACAGGGCATTAAACCCATTCTGGGGCTTGAAACCTATGTCGCACCGCGCGCCATGACCGACCGTGAGGGTATGCGCGAATATGCACACCTTATATTGCTCGCCAAAAACAACATCGGCTACCGGAATTTGATGAAGCTTTCTTCCGAAGCATTCTTGAAGGGATTTTATTATAAGCCGCGCATAGATTATGACCTACTTAGCAAGCATTGTGACGGGCTTATATGCCTTTCTGCATGTATTGCAGGCGATATACCGCAGCTCCTCTTAGAGAGTAAATATGACGAAGCTCGTGCGCTTGCTTTGCGGCTAAAGAGCATGTTCCATGACGATTTTTATATTGAACTTCAAAATCACGGAATCCCGGAACAGCTTGAGGTTTTGCCAAAACTCGACACACTTGCAAAAGAGTTATCCATAAAGACCGTCGCCACAAATGACCTCCACTATGTTAACAAGGATGACGTTGAGGCGCAGGATGTACTGTTGTGCATTCAAACCGCACGGTTTGTAGATGAAGAAAACCGCATGAAGATGTCTGCAGATGAGTTTTATCTCAAAAGCGAGCAGGAGATGCGCGCGGTGCTGCGCGATTATCAGGATGCTATTGATAACACGCAGGAGATTGCCAATAAATGTAATGTGACGATCGCTTTTGGCGAACGCCATCTCCCGGAATACGTCACACCGGACGGCTCTGATAAGTTCGTGTATTTAACACGTCTATGCGAAAAAGGACTGAAACGAAAGATGCCGCAAGCGGGAGAGACGGAACAAGAGAGACTCAGCTATGAGCTCACCGTGATCCGCGATATGGGATTTATCGATTACTTCCTAATCGTATGGGATTTTGTGAATTTTGCCCATGAAAACGGCATTGCCGTAGGTCCTGGCCGCGGCAGCGGAGCGGGAAGCCTCGTCGCCTATGCGCTTGATATCACGGATGTTGATCCTATCAAATACGACCTTATATTCGAGCGTTTTTTAAACCCAGAGCGTATATCCATGCCGGATTTTGATATCGACTTCTGCATCGAGCGGCGGCAAGAGGTCATTGATTATGTGACCGAAAAATATGGGGTGGACCATGTTTCGCAGATTATTACATTCGGCTCCATGTCTGCAAAGGCGGTAGTACGAGACGTAGGCCGTGCGCTTCGTATCCCTTATGGAGATGTAGACAAGATCGCTAAACTTATCCCCGGCATGCTGGGCATCACGCTATCAAAAGCGCTTGAGATGTCGCCGGAGTTAAAGTCGCTCTATGATAACGAACCTCAGGTGAAAAAGCTTATCGACCTTTCTCTAAAGCTGGAAGGCTTACCACGCCATGCATCGACGCATGCCGCGGGCGTTGTAATAAGCAAGGATACGCTTACCGAATATGTTCCGCTGCAAAAAAACGAGGAAGCGGTTACCACGCAGTTCCCGATGGGCACCATCGAGGAGCTCGGCCTTTTGAAGATGGACTTTTTAGGGCTTCGTACGCTCACCGTCATCCGCGATACCCTCACCTACATCAAAGAGGGGGGGAAGGAACCCCCCGACATGGATAAGCTCGAGTTTAACGACCCAAAGATATTTGAAATGATCTCCCGCGCGGATACCGATGGCGTTTTTCAGTTGGAATCCTCAGGCATGCGCCAATTTATGATGCAGTTGAAGCCGGATTCCATCGAGGATATTATAGCAGGTATTTCGTTGTTCCGTCCGGGACCTATGGATCAGATACCGCGTTATGTGGCGGGGAAGAATAACAAAAACAACGTTAAATACCTGACCGAAAAGCTAAGACCAATTTTAAACAATACATACGGCTGCATGGTATACCAAGAGCAGGTCATGCAAATTGTACGCGATCTTGCGGGTTACTCATGGGGCAGAAGCGACCTCGTGCGCCGCGCCATGTCTAAAAAGAAACACGATGTGATGGCAAAGGAGCGCGAGTACTTCGTGAACGGCATTGTTGAAGACGGTGTCGTCAAGGTACCGGGCGCTGTACGAAACGGTGTAGATTCTAAGATTGCCAACATCCTATTTGATGAGATGATGGATTTCGCTTCCTACGCTTTCAATAAATCGCACGCAGCGGCATACGCCATCGTTGCATATCGAACGGCTTTTTTGAAGCTTTACTACCCGGTCGAATTCATGACCGCTATGATCAACAGCTTTTTAGGTAATGCGGAAAAAACGGGTGAATATATCTATTACTGCAAGGTGCGTGGCATCAAGGTGCTGCCGCCTGATATCAACACAAGCCGCCCGCGTTTTTCCGTAGAGAACGGTGCGATTCGTTTCGGCCTCGCGGCAGTTCGGAATGTGGGCGAGGGCGCTATGGACGATATCTTACGCGAGCGCAAGGAAAACGGCCCGTTCCGCGACTTTTATGACTTCATATCACGTAGCGACGGGCTTAACAAGCGGCTTATTGAAGGGCTCATCAAGGCAGGCTGTTTTGACAGCCTCGATGTAAAACGCTCGCAGCTTATGGCTGTTTACGAGCGTGCGCTTGATAGTGCTGTCGCAGATAAAAAAAAGCGTGCAGACGGGCAGGTATCGCTCTTTGACATTCCGGGCGTGCAGGCTTCACCTGCGGTGGCTATACCGCTTCCAAACATACCGGAGTTTACGCAAAGCGCGCTTCTTTCAATGGAGAGAGAGGCGATTGGCATCTACATAAGCGGGCATCCGCTACTCCAATACACAAAGGAACTTGAGGCGATCGGTACTACCGTATCCATGCTCACGGATACCGAGGGTAACAGCGGTTTTGGCGATGGTGATCGCGTGCGCGTTGCGGGTATTATTACGGCTTCCCGTGCAAAGGCTACAAAGTCCGGAAGCGGCATTATGGGTTATGGGACGCTGGAAGACCTTACAGGTGCTATAGAGATGTTCGCGTTCCCATCCATCTACCAGCGTTTTTCAAGTGCCATGCAAGTAGACAGCGCCGTTGTGGTGACGGGGAAGTTGAGCATGCGCGAGGATCAGCCCAACTCCATCAATATTATGGAAATCGCGCCATTACAAAAAACTGCAAAGAACCAAAAGCTGTTTTTGCGGCTCGATACGGCCGACCAAAGTCTTATGGACAAGCTCTATGCGCTGTTTACCCGTTTTCCGGGCAACGTACCCGTGGTGCTTTACGACTATAACACCAATCGCAAAATGCTTGTGCCGAAAAATATGTATGTGAACCTTTCAACGGGTTTTACAGGCGGCGCAAACGAGCTTTTAGGTTCTGATAACGTTGCGGTTACAGCAGCAGAGGAATAACCATGGATTTTGGAATGCCGACAATTTTGGAACTTCCAACATTACGGGAAAACGCTGCACTATGTGCGAAACTCGAGCTTCAATTTGTAGAGATCAACATGAATTTCCCGCAGTTTCAGACGCATGCGATGGATGTTGAAGAGGTTTTAGCGCTGCGCGCGGAGTTCGGTATATATTTTACTATACATTTGGAGGAGGCTTTTGACCCGTGTGCCTTTCAACCAGTAATACGTGAGGCAAATCTTACCGTAGCAAAACAGTCGGCTGATTTTGCAATCGCTATCGGTGCACCGGTGGTCAACTTCCATTTGAACAAAGGTATTTTCGTTAAACTGCCCGACGAAAAGGTATATCTTTTCGAGCGCTTCTTAAGCCATTATGAAAACTGTATGCGCACTTTTGCAGCGATTTGCACAAAAAGAGCGGGTATTAAGTATAGCATAGAAAACGCAGGCGGTTTTGCACCATTTGAAATACGTGCAATCAAAGCATTGTTGGAAGAGCCTTGCTTTTTCCTTACATTTGACGTAGGTCATAGCCACGCTGCGCTCGATATAGACGAACCATTTTACATGGAACATAAAAACCGCCTTATACACATGCATCTGCACGACGCGAAAGGTAAGCATAACCACCTCACATTGGGGGATGGGGAAATTAATCTTTATGCAAGGCTGGCACTTGCACAGGTATGCGGCTGCCGTATAGTCCTTGAAACAAAAACTGTGGAAGCGTTGCACAAAAGTATAGCCTGGCTTCACAAGACGTATATGCTATAACCCGGGCATGAGTTATAGAACAGATATTTCGGTTTGTTACTAATAAGTGACCCTGTTGCTTTCAATAGCTTTATCCGGCAGCAAAAAGCTTCGAGCTTTTACGAACCACCACAGGATATGCTATACTATATTTTTGTTATATTCGCATTTTAGGTTTACGGACGGGAGATGGTGTTTATCAAACGCATCGGTATATTGACAAGCGGCGGGGATACCCCGGGCATGAATTCTGCGATAGTGGCAGTAACAAAAGAAGGCCTGAACAAGGGCTTTTCCGTTATCGGCATCTATCACGGCTTCCGCGGACTTATGGAAGGCAGGATGAACCAGCTTGAGCATGAGGATGTGCAAGAAATCATCCATAAAGGCGGCACAATATTGCGCACCGCGCGAAGCGAGGAGTTTATTCAGCCTGAGGGCTTACAAAAAGCGCTTAAGATGATACGCGCTTATGAGCTTGACGGTATCGTTGTTATCGGCGGCGACGGGAGCCTCAAAGGCGCAAAACTTCTTTACGACAATGGTGTTAAAACAATCGGGTTACCGGGCACAATTGATAACGATCTTTCGTATACCGATTTTACCATCGGCTTTGATACAGCGGTGAACAACATCACCACCGAAATCTATAAAATACGCGATACCATGCGCGCGCATGACCGCGTGGGCGTAATCGAGGTAATGGGGCGAAATTGCGGCGATATCGCTCTTTGGTCCGGCGTTGCCGGCGGGGCGGACCTCATACTCGTTCCGGAGATCAATTACCCTTGGGAACGTGCCGCCGAGGAGCTTTCCAACAACAAGCTCAAGGGTAAGCTTACGAGCATTGTAATTATTGCCGAAGGCGCAGGGCATGCAGAGGATTTTGCCAACTATGTGCGAGAGCATACCGATGTAGAGATTAAAGCTATCGTTCCCGGCTATATTCAGCGCGGAGGCAACCCAACCGCGTTCGACCGCGTGCTTGCAGTGCGTTTAGGTCAGCGAGCTGTGGAGCTTTTAGAAGGTGATATCGGTGGCAGGGCTGTTGGCATCTGCAACAACCAAATCATCGATGTAAGCTTGGAGGAGGCCGTTAAACCTGTCAATAGTTTTAACGAGAGACTCTATCAACTAAACAATACCTTGTCGAGGTTTTGATGGAACAGCGTAAAGCACCGCCGGTAAAGCGGAATGACGATATCGTGTTAACGATCGACGCGCTAGGCTCTGAAGGACAGGGCATTGGGCGATACGAGGGCTTTGCCGTTTTTGTGCCCGGAGCGTTGAAAAATGAAACGGTTCACGTACATATCATCAAAGTGACATCCTCCTATGCAGTCGGCAAGCTTACGGGCATCGCGGTGCAATCTCACGATAGGGCTGCGCCAAAATGTGCGCTTTTTTCGCGCTGCGGAGGCTGTTCTTTACAGCACATGCGCTATGACGCGCAGCTAAGTTTCAAGCGGCAGGTCGTATATGACGCGCTTACGCGTATTGGCGGCTTTGAAAACATTTCGGTTAATGAGACAATCGGTATGGATCATCCTTGGTTATACCGCAACAAAGGAAGTTTCCCATATGCGAATCTGGATGAAACGGTGCAAACGGGTTTTTTTGCACCACGAAGCCATCGTATAGTGCCTCTTGAAAGCTGCCCTATCGAGCACGAAAGCGCTATCGCCGTAGCTATATCCGTACGCGAATGGGCAAGACGGTATTCTGTACCCGTCTACGACGAGGAAACGCATAAAGGTATATTACGTCACGCCATGGTGCGTATAGCCTCCGACGGCTCTGTAATGGCCGTTATCGTAACGACGGGCTCTTTGCCGCACGAAAAGGCTCTTGTTTCCATATTGCAAAGGGATGTTCCACAGCTAAAGAGCGTAGTTCATAACATCAACAACACCGATACTAACGTCATACTAGGGAAAATTTATAAAACGCTATGGGGTTCGGAACGCATCGACCATACGCTCTGCGGCTTAACATTTGAAGTTAGCGCGGCCTCATTTTTGCAGGTGAATACGGAGCAGACAGAAAAGCTATACAAAACCGCGCTTGATTTATTAGACCCGCAGAAAAGCGAAACCGTCGCGGATATTTACTGCGGCATAGGCACAATCTCGCTCTTGCTCGCAAAGCGTGCAAAGCGGGTGATCGGCGTTGAAAACGTGTCGGAGGCGGTAGAGGATGCAAAGCGCAATGCGCAAAAAAACTGCATCGGTAATGTGGAGTTCCTTTACGGAGACGCTGAAAGTGTTTTACCGAAGCTTGTAGCAAACGGCGTTTTGTTTGACGCAGCAGTCGTAGATCCACCACGTAAGGGATGTGACGAGGCTGCCTTAAAATCAATTAGAGAAGCAGGCGTTTCACACTTGGTTTATGTTTCCTGCAACCCGGCAACTTTGGCGCGGGATTGTAAGCAGCTCACACAGTTAGGCTATACCATAAGTACCGTACAACCGGTTGATATGTTTCCGCAGACAGAGCACGTTGAGACGTGCGTATTGATGTCAAGGGTAGAAAAATGAGTGTGTAAAAGGCCTTGATATAAGAGCTTTTCGGGTTTTTGATCTTAAAATTGGGTGTTGAAAACGGTGATTATTGTGCTTCTTGGGAACACATCAAAAAGGCCGATTTTGACCCGTACAGAGCGGTTTAGATATCGGTCGTTTGGTACAGAGCAGGTTAGATGTCAGGGGGTTGCGAGAGAGCAGATTAGATGTTTATTTTCGCGAGAGCACAGGATGGATGACATTAATTATGACATTAATTATTTTAGGCAGAATTGATAAAATGGTTGTGCAATAGGCTAACCAACATGACTAAAATGTGTTAATATGTTTATTAGTCGTAGTGCTGAATGGAAATATAAGATTCACCTTAATAGGGAGATCTAGCATCAAGACATATTTGAATTACCGATTATTAATATTTTGGGTGGGAATATGAAAGATATACAAGAGATCAAACAAAATATGATTGCTACTCAAAAACTATGTATGCGTGGAGTTTTTGAGGTTTGTGCTGTAAATAAAAAAGCAATAAAACCATTACTCAATTTAAAATCTGATCTGGAAGCATTTCTAAAAACATATCCTGAAAATGTTGATGCTATGCGTTTTTATTGTTATGTACAATGTTATTTATTGAATTTCAAGACTGGCCTGGCGTATCTCAAAAGAACATCAGAAATTTCATGTGATATTAAGGATAAACAAAATTTAATTAGACTTACACAAATCGTTGAGTCATTAAAAGAAATAGTTTTAACTCCTAATGAACTAGTTGATTTAGGTGAGTACCTTGAGAAAGCATTATTAGAGCCTTGTGATCACAGTTTGAAGCACACAAAAGAATGGTTGGCGGTAAATATAGAAAAAAAGAATCATGCAAAGGTTATTAAAGGGTTGCAAAATGCTGGTGGCTATTGTGACTGCGAAGTCCTTGCCAATGTTATAGTATAAGCATTATGCAGACAAATTACTATTTTTCAAAGAACCAGTAATTTCGGAGGTTTTGCATTGGCAGAAAAAAGAATTGAATATATTCCGGCAAAGCCTTTAAAGCGTGAAAAGCGTGTAGGCATATACTGCCGTGTGAGTACAAACAGTGCGGAACAGCTGAAAAGTCTTACCGCTCAGATATCGGCACTGACAAGATTAACGGCGGCTAATCCAAAATGGTTATTAGTAGATGTGTACATTGATATAGCTTCAAGCAAGACAGGGTCTTCTCGAAAAGAGTTTACTCGTATGCTGAAGGATTGTCAGTCACACGATTTGGAAATTATTATCACAAAGAACATCAGTCGGTTTGGACGGGATTCTGTAGAGATTCTTGATGCGTTGAATCAATTGAAACCTCTCGGCGTTCGAGTCTTATTTGAACAGGAAGAACTGGATACAGCCAATACTGATAATGACTTAATGATTTCTGTAATAGAGGCAATTGCGCAGGCAGAAAATGAATCTCGCAGCGATAATATTAAATGGGGAATTAAACAACGTGCAGCTGATGGAAGCTCCAAATTTTATAACAGAAAGTGTTATGGCTATACGAACGCCAGGGATGGCAGTCTGATTATTGAAGATGCGGAGGCAGCGAATGTAAAGCTAATTTTTAATTTGTATCTTCAAGGCAAGAGTGTGGTAGGTATTGTATCTGAATTAGAGCGACTGAAGATCGAGTCCCCAACCGGAAAAGGCAAATGGTGTAAGCGGACGATTGATGTAATGCTGAGTAATGAAAAATACACAGGAAATGTTCGGTTACTTGATAATGGTAAGCACGATGCATACTATTTAGCAGAAGGCAATAATCCGGCTATTATACCCAAAGAAATGTTTCAAGCTGTACAGCTTGAAAAACAGCATCGAAGTAATGTCACAAAAGTCGAAGATGGTAGTCTGAGAAAAAGTAAAAAATACAGTTCAAAGAAGTAAAAATTGAGAATAGCCTAATCGAAAATAATTTGTAGAGAGGTCAGGATGAACTTAAAACCAGCATAAACACAGCATATTTACTGCGTTTTTATATAAAATGTGGAATAGCCTAAAAACTTCACGTTGAGTGCGTAACATTGATGTCACGGATAAAAGATTAAGTGTACTGGAAACCCTTATATATCAAGGCTTTTAGTACACATGGTCATAAGACCCATTGAGCGAAAAACATGATTTTTTCGGTTCGAGGAAACAAGTCCATCAAGGCGCTTTTTGATAGTCAAGTGGTCAGGTTAGATGTCAGTGCTCGGCGACAGAGCAGGTTAGATGTCAGGGGTTGTGAGAGGTCAGGTTAGATGTTTTTTCGGAAGTTTTTGAGGTTGTGTGGTCAGGTTATATGTGATAAATAAGTAGTAAAATAGGCTAACCAACATTTATAAAACATAATCATATGTTTGTTATCCATATTTGAGCAGAGTGATGAACTTAAATTATAGATTGATTAAACACTACGAAATAATTAGAATTTGAAGGGGGAAAAGACATGAATGAAAGGTTTACACTTTTTTTAAACGAG
>JAEWZS010000270.1 GCA_023458355.1 Bacillota bacterium | reverse complement strand
TACCTCAAAACCCCCCAAACGCTAAAAATCCCGCGCATGCCCCCGCCATGCCCGCGAAAGGACGTTAGTCCTTACACCACCTCAAACGATTGCAGTGAATACGTCAGCACCACCGCAGTCCGTGGGTTCTCACGGTAGAAGCGCTTTAAGATGCGCTCCACCACCATGCTTCCCGTCTCGTAGGTGGTGCCGGGGAGCATCAAAATAAATTGTGAAACGCTGTAGCGCGCGTAGGCGTCACCTCGGCGCAATGAGTCCTTTATGCAGATGCGAAGTTTTGAGACAGCGTGGTTCAATGTCCTCACAGAAGGCGGCGCACCCGTTTTTCCGTTGGCGGTTATGAGGCATAGATAGAGCGTATTGCCCGTACGCTCCGCAGCGCGGACCTCAAGGCGGTAAATATCTTTGAATACCTCGTATTCGCAGTAAAAAGCACCACCTGCTTCGGTTTCCTCGCGCATGTTTTCTTTAATCATGCCAAGATCCGTTTCCACGCTGTTGGTCGCCTTGGTGATCTCCTTATAGAGCGCCATAAGTTCCTTGGAGGGGGTCACACCGAACACACCGTAAAAAAGATCCGTCATTTCCTTATATTGCGCAAGCGCAGCTTGCGGGTTTTTGAGTTCCACAAGCGCCAATATGAGGTTGTAATATAGAAATTCGTCGTATTTGTCTATGTTAATGGCCTGCTGGCAGATCTTTACGATCTCGCTGTGGCGCTCGAGAGCGATAAGCATCTCCACAGCGTTATGCACGGCGTTTAAATAGGTATTGTGGTAATAGGCGTTGAGCGGAATCACCCACGGCTCGTAAGCGGACATGGGAAGAAAATCGCCTTTGTATAGATCGATTGCTTCCAAATATGCCGCAATGCGCTCTTCGTCGCTAAACTGGGCAGAAGCACCCTTTTTGCAGAGGGCTTCAAAGCGATCTACGTCCACCTCGAAATCCATATCGGGGTTCCATGCATACGAATCGCGATAATGTATGAGCATATCGCGTCCGTCCATGTAGTCAAGCTCTTCGAGCACTGCACGGATACGGAAAATAAGCGTCTTAAGCGCGTTACCCGGGTTTTCGCTTTTACCGAAGGGATACAGAAGCTCAATAAGCTCGTTCTGCGATACCTCTCGGTTACGGAACGCTATAAGATACTCAAGTGGGATCCATATTTTTTTGGAACGTATGGTTTGATCGCTGATGGTTTTGTCGCCGCAGGTGAGCGAAAAGCCGCCAAGCATCCCCACATATAACTTTTTTTTCTTCGACATGACGTTTCTCCTGCTGCACACAATTGGGCTTTTTTACATTTTACACGACTTTTCGCCCTGCGGCAACACAGTGTATGCATATATATTTACATTTTTATTGCAATATGGTACTATTTTTGAAACCGTGGGTGTTTATTTTTTCCTATGTAGGGTTATTTCTACGTTTCCCCTCCATACCGTCCGGTTACCACCGGTTACATTTGCTTCGCAACTGTATGTGTTTGAAACTAGGTGTCACTATGTATAACTCGCACTTTCGCACAGCGCGTATTTTATGCCTTGCACTTGCGCTATTATGTATACTCTCCTCATGCTCCGTACCACACGCTGCAGGCGAGCCTTCGCCGAGCAAATCGGTCGCTGAATCTCCGACTGTTGAAATGGAGCTTACGATTACGCCGCTTGCACAAAGTCCCGCGGTATCAAGCCTGATTATGCCGGAGGCGTCGGGTACCGTAGTCTATGAAAACGAGTTTGCAAAAATCGACGCCTCGCATACCGACCTCGGCTATATCATGATTCGCCACACGGCTTACAGCGACAAGCGCATGAAGGTAATCATAACTGGTCCGAGCTTGACGGCGTATACCTACAACCTACCAAGTAACGACGAATTTGCAGTGTTTCCGCTATCCGACAGCTCCGGTTCATATTCCGTTAAAATCTATGAAAACGCTTACGACGACAAATATGCTCTCATTCTGGACGCAAAGCTCGATGTGAAACTCAAAGATGAGTTTGCACCGTTTTTAACTCCCAACCAGTTTGTAAACTACAACGAAAACACTGAGGCGGTGCTAGTTGCGCGGCAGCTCACGGCCGGTCAAACGGATCCGATTAAAAAAATTGAGAGCGTCTTTAAGTATGTGGTTAACTTCCTCAGCTACGATTACGAGCTTGCAAGGACCGTGCAAAGCGGGTATCTTCCCGATCTTGACGAAGTGCTCATACAAAAGAAAGGTATTTGCTTTGATTACGCATCGCTTATGACTGCGATGCTCAGAAGCCTTAACATTCCGACGAAACTGGTGGTGGGCTACACCGGCAGCATTTACCACGCGTGGATCAGCACCTACACCGATGAAAGCGGTTGGGTAGATGGTGTTATCTTTTTTGACGGCGCAAAATGGAAACTGATGGACCCCACATTTGTTTCCGCCGCAGAAAAGGATGACATGGTGGACTATATGGAAAACGACGCCAACTACCAAGCAAAATACTTATATTAACTCTCCGACCTTTCTCTTTATAATCCGCGCCGTTTCGCCGCCTTTCTTGAACACGCGGCGTTTTTATATTATAATTATTTGGTAAGAAAGGGCGACGGAGGAAGCATTTTCCGGCGCTTGTGTGCCGCTCATGAAGCGAAGTTTTTTAGATGACGCGTATCTAAGCTCGTTTTGTTTCGAGCTTTCGCTGCTCGTCCGCGCGGGCGTTCCCTTTGCGGACGGCTTCCTTATGCTGCATGATGACGATAACGATGCGGCCTCTAAAGGCTTAATGAAGCGTTTATCCGAGTATTGCGAATCAGGCATGCCGCTAAGCGAAGCGCTAAGTAAGGGAAGCGGCTTTCCCAATTATCTTTTGAGTGTGCTCCGTGTGGCGGAAAAAACGGGCAGACTTGAAATGGCTCTTACAGCGCTTAGTGATCATTACGACAAACAGGCGGTGCTTAAAAAAAGCCTCAAAAACGCCGTCGCCTATCCGGCAGTTCTCGTCGTAATTATGCTCGCGGTAATTCTCACGCTCATTTGGGGCGTTTTACCCGTGTTTGACGGGGTGTTTGCGCAGCTCGGCCTTACCATGCCGCCTTTTGCTCTTTTTTTGATGCGCTTATCGCGCTCCGTTTCCACGTTTGTATTGATACTTGCCATCATCGGCGCGGTACTAACACTTCTTTATTTTGTGATGCGGCTCAGTTCTAAATTACGTTTAGCATTTTCAAATGCCGCACAGGTATGGTTTTCTAAAACGAGCACCGGACAAATGGTTTCTCGTTCTCGTTTTTCAAGCGCTATGGCGATGGCGCTCGCAAGCGGGTTTAACACAGACGAAGCGCTGGCGCTTATAAAGACCATGTTTACAAACGACATGGATGCCATAAAAAGGATAGATGCCTGCACCAAACAAGTTCAAGAAGGAAAACCTTTTGAAGACGCGCTTTATGTAAGCGGGCTTCTGGGTGCCCGCGACAGCCGCATGGCGGCATTGGGTGTTAAGACAGGCGCTGTTGAGGCCGCGATGGCGGATATTGCCAAGCGGGCGGATGACGCTTCGCAGGAGCGAATCGACGCATTTGTAGCGCGCATTGAGCCCGCGCTCGTTGCATTCACCTCCGTCATCATTGGCGGCATACTCCTTGTCGTGATGCTCCCGCTCGCGAGCATCATGTCGTCCATTGGGTGAAGACGATGAAAAAGAAGCGCTTTGGTGCAGCAACCATCGTCGGGGCATTGGCGATTCTTTTTATGTTGGCGTTTGTCGCGTACGGCATTTCATCCGCTGCGAGCGCTATGGACGATGCGGGGCTTACTACCGCGGTGGAAAGCATACGTCGCGCGGCTGTTAGCTGCTACGCCATAGAGGGCGTATACCCACCCGACTATGCATACTTGAAAGCGCATTACGGCGTACGCGTGGACGAAACGCGTTATACGATAATCTACGAGGTATTTGCCTCCAACATGATGCCCGATATTACGATAATTAAGATACGGTAGGGGAGGCGGAGCAATGGCAATCAAACGGCGGTCATCTGCCAACACCCTAAACACGCTTCTTCTCTTTTTGGTGTACGCGCTCTGCGCATTTTTCGTGTTGGCACTTTCCGTACGTGCCTACCGCACGTCCGAGGCAGAAGTTAAAAAAAACAACCAAGCGCGCACCGGAATTGCTTACCTTATGAACAAGGTGCGTGCCTTCGACGAACGCAGCTCTGTAGATGTAGGCGAGTTTGATGGGCTCAATGCGCTTTTTTTGTACGAAACGCGTGACGGCTCGCGCTACACCACCGTTTTGTATGCAGCAAACGACTGCTTATATGAGCTTTTCGCAGCGGATGTTTCTAAGTTTAACAAAGAAAGCGGCACACTTGTGGTCGAAGGTGCATCAGTAAACTTCTCCCTTGACGATGCTATGCTCACGCTAAACTACGAAAGCGGCGGTGAAAAACAGACGCTCTCTCTCTTAATTCGGTCGCTCGGAGGTACGCTATGAAGGCGCTCTCTCGCCGCAGCGGCCCGCTCCTTTTTTTGACGGAGCTTCTCATATCTATTTTAGTGCTGGCCTTGGCCGCTGCGTTTTGTGTGAGCCTGTTTTCAAGCGCTCATATGGAACGACAAAAAAGCGCTTCGCTCAACCTTGCCGTAGGTCTTGCGCAAAATGCCGCAGAGACGTTCAAATCCAAGGGTGACTCGCTTTGTGTTCTACTGTCCGGTTCTCAGGCAAGCGATTCCGTTTATAACCTTTTTTATGACAATAAAGGTGTTCCTTGCGATATTAATAGCGCCGTTTATGTTTTGCGCTTAGATGTTTCAAAAGAAAACGGCCTTGCACAAGGCGATATTTCGGTATTCAACGCTGCCGGGAACGAGCTTTACAGCCTAAGCGTCTGCGCGCTTCAAGAGGTGTCGCCATGAACGATGCGCATCAAACACGAGGTATACGTTTTTCGGGTGCAGGCACAGCGCTTCTTATGATGCTATTTTTTGTACTGTGCCTTACGATACTTTGCTCGCTTTCGCTTTTGAGCGCTGCTTCCGATGCTAAGCTTACAAACGCCTACGCCGTCTCGGTCAAAAGCTATTACGATGCCGATAAAGAGGCAACGCATGTGCTGCACGCGCTATTAGAGCTAGATCTTGATAATGTACCCGCATCTATAGAGGATACCTCGATCACAGTCGAACAAAAAAACGGCTTGTACCTTGTGCGCTATCATTGCGACGCGGGCAAAAACCGCGCGCTCAACGTAAAGGTTGTCCTTGATAACTTAGGGCGTTACCGCGTAGAAGAATGGAAGCTTTTAAGTACACTCGCGTACGACACGGACCATCACATCGACGTTTTCGGGAGCGATATGGAGTAATATTACCCCCCAAAATTACAGTTGGGAATAATTGCCGAAGGATTTTTGACCGCAAATCAAGGCGGACGACGCAGGCGGACTCGAAGCGCCCGCTCAAGGAGGGCAACGAGAAGTGGCGGCAAAAAGATAAGGATAGATTTTAGAATGTTTGCTGCCGGTGCAATTAAAGGAGGAAAATCGATGCTGGGAGTAAGGCGGTACCTGGAGGAGGCTGTGGAAAACGGCGCTTCTGATATTTTTATCGTGTCGGGCAAGCCTGTCTCGTATAAACGAGACGGTATTATAAGCCCGCGCGACGATGAGGGCGTGATGCCGCATACTGCAAATAAGCTCGTGTTGAGCATTTACGAGCTTGCGGAGCGGGCAACGGACCGTTTTTTTACAACAGGTGACGATGATTTCTCCCTTTCCGTAAGCGGTCTTTCGCGCTTTCGTGTGAGCACCTACCGCCAGCGCGGCTCCATGGCTGCGGTCATCCGCGTTGTACGCTTTGACACGCCGGACCCTAATACACTCTCCATACCCAAAGAGGTCATGAAGCTTGCGCAAAAAACCAACGGCCTGGCGCTCGTCACAGGCCCGGCGGGGGGCGGTAAAACCACCACACTCGCCTGTGTGATCGATGCCATCAACCAAAACCGTAACGCGCATATCATAACGCTCGAAGACCCCATTGAGTTTTTGTACCGCAACAAGAAAAGCATCATCAGCCAACGTGAGGTGGGTACTGATACCGACAGCTATCTGACGGCGCTTCGCGCGTGTTTAAGGCAAGCACCCGATGTGATACTTTTAGGCGAAATGCGCGATTACGATACCATCCGTACCGCCATGACTGCCGCAGAAACGGGCCATTTGGTGCTTTCAAGCCTCCATACCGTGGGTGCTGTGAACACAATAGACCGCATTATAGACGTATTCCCGCCCAACCAGCAGCAGCAAATACGTGTGCAGCTTTCGATGGTTTTGCAAACCGTTATCTCACAGCAGCTCGTTCCCTCCGTGAACGGGGAGCTTTTGCCGGTGTTTGAAATCATGCACCTCACAAGTTCCATTCGCAATCTCATCCGCGAATCGAAAACACATCAGATCGATTTCGTGATACAGTCCTCCGCACAGGAGGGCATGTGCGGCATGGACAACGCTCTTTTAGAGCTGTATGCACAAAAACGCATCAGTGCAGAAACGGCACTCCATTACTGCCGCAACACGGAGCAAATGACACGGAAGCTGTAACGCTATACGTTTCCTAAAAGCGCCTGTGGTACTTTTGTGAGGTTATCGATTAAACCGTTCCACAGCAAAGCGCGATTCAAAACCATGAAATTTCTGCATGAAAATTCCAATTTGTAACCACGGTGTATCTTAGACATGCTATAGTGAAAGTGTAAATTAATTCAGAGGTGTCACTATGGCCTATACCAATAAAACGCCGGTGCAAGAATGCTGCCGCACGCTCATCATCTGTGTGGACGATTATGAAAACCGTAAACTTAGCGGCAGGCTCCTTCATTCCACGTTCCCGCAGCATAAGCGTTTTGAAAATTTGATGCAGCTTTTGCTCCTCATCGAGCAGACTGTCGAGGAAAACGAGTATCCATGCTCTTCCACGCAAAAGCGCGTATTTAAAAAAAATGAACCCGGCTTTACACCGCCTATATGCTCCGATACGTTCGAAGAAAGGGGCAAAGTAGCAACCTTCCGTGTGCGCATACTTTTCCGTCAAAACGCAAGCTGGCAAGGCACCGTGTGTTGGGTGGAAGGCGGCTGCGAAGAGACCTTTAGAAGTGCGCTTGAGCTGATGTTGCTCATAGACAATGCCGCGATAGACACATTCCGTGAAGAATAAAGCTTGTTGCAATTCACGATTTTACCTAAAAAGTGCCTTAAGGCACTTTTTAACGTTTAAAGCGCAGATTTGTAAAACCATAAAGCCCGTGTTAAGATAAGTAGAAGAGGTGATTCGCTTGCGAATACGGGAGTCCGCTGAAGACTATTTGGAAACTGTTTTAATGCTGCAACAGCGCTTGGGTCATGCCCGCTCCATTGACGTGGCGGCCGAACTCGGATTCTCCAAACCCAGCGTCAGCGTCGCCATGAAGAAGTTCCGCGAAAACGGGCTTGTAGAGTTTGACGACAAAGGTTACATATCGCTCACGCAAAAAGGGCGCGCCATCGCCGAGAGCACGCTTGAAAAGCACAACCTCCTCGCCGGTTTTCTCATTGGCATAGGCGTAAATGAAAAGACTGCGCGCGAAGATGCATGCCGCATTGAACACGCACTGAGTACAGAGTCGTTTGAAAAGATTAAAGAATATGCGATAGCGCATAGAAAATAGAATTTATCTAACGCACATATACAATAGGCAGCTCAAAGGCTGCCTTTCACTATGTTATATAGAATAGTTTCAACCGAAGAAGCTCGCCGATAGCACTTTCGACCTCATAAGCGCATTGAAATTCGCCGCCGAGTGACGCAGCAAGCTTCATGCTCGCGGGGTTTCGACGATCCGCCTCGTACACAAAAAAGTCAATCTCTGCATTTTCGCGCAAAAACTGCAGCAGTGTAGTAAGCGCTTCCTTGCCGTAACCCAATCCCTGTACATCCTTTTTGAGCCACAGCCCTACCTCCGGCGTGGGGCTTGTGAGGTTTCGCGCCTCCAGGCTTCCTAAAAAAGCGCCTTCTACATCCAAAAGAACCAATACGAGTTCTTCACCTAAAACGCGAAACGCTTGCGAATCCGAAATGAACTTTCGTACATTCTCCACGCACGAAAACGGCTTGGGAAAAAGGTATCGGGTAATCTCATGCGTAAATTCCTTAAAATATGCCTCTGCGTGTACATCTAAA
Organism: Bacillota bacterium; assembly: GCA_023458355.1. Lineage (GTDB taxonomy): Bacteria > Bacillota > Clostridia > Christensenellales > CAG-138 > UBA7707. The sequence continues at coordinate 6,404 of JAEWZS010000270.1, read as the reverse complement.
ATCGGCACAAGCGTAAGCCGCTTCGCCTTAATTATAAAACCCTGCCTGTTGATTGTATCTTTAAGCATGCCAATTCTTCCTCGCGCGCTATTATATCATGTCGCATAAAGGATATGATATAATGACCGCAAACGGATATTCTATTGCTTATAAGAAATAACACAGGAGGTCAATATGGCTGTACTACTAACGGGCGGCACGGGCTACATAGGCGCACATACCGCGATTGTGCTGCTGGAGGCGGGTTACGAGGTGGTACTCGCAGACGACCTGAGTAACTCCAAGGCAGAGGTCATCGACCGTATCGAACAGATTACAAAAAAGCGCCCCGCGTTTTATAAGATCGACGTGTCCGACGCTAAAGCGCTCTCTTTGGTGTTTAAGGCGCATACGATTGATACTGTCATACATTTCGCCGGGTTTAAAGCGGTGGGCGAATCGGTAAAGAAACCGCTCGAATATTATAAAAATAACCTCAACGCCACCATCGAAATTTTAAACGCCATGCACGAATATGGTGCAAAAAACCTCGTGTTTAGCTCCTCGGCTACCGTTTACGGACCTTACGGGGAGTCGCCTCTAAAAGAGGATGCATCAACCGGCTGCATCAACCCTTACGGTTGGACAAAATGGATGTGCGAACAGATTATTCGCGATGCCGCACATGCATATAAAGAACTTTCCTGCATGCTCCTTCGCTACTTCAACCCTGTGGGCGCACATCCGAGCGGTTGTATCGGCGAGGACCCCAACGGCATCCCCAACAACCTTATGCCCTACATATCGCAAGTGGCCGTCAAAAAGCTCGACCATCTCACCGTACACGGCGACGATTATGATACGATAGACGGCACAGGCGTGCGCGATTACATCCATGTTCTTGACCTCGCAGAGGGCCACCTTGCCGCCATGCGTTACTGCGAAAATCATACGGGCGTAGAAGCGGTTAACCTAGGTACAGGGCACGGTATTAGCGTATTGGAGCTTGTGCATGCGTTTGAACAGGTGAACGGGATTGCGGTGCCCCATGTAATCGGCCCGCGCCGCGCAGGCGATGTTGCTACATGCTTTGCGGACACGAAAAAAGCCGCAGAACTCCTCAACTGGCGCGCGTATCGCACCAAAGAGGATATGTGCCGCGACTCTTGGAATTGGCAAAGTAAGAATCCTAAGGGATATGAAGGCGCTTAAAAGTGCGTCTGCCAAAAACAAGCCGTTAACTAAAGTTACATCAACAGCTTAAATTCACTTTTGTAATACTCTAAGATCCCATCCGCGCGAAGCTTAGAAAGTTCGCTCGATAGGGCACTTCGGTCTACCATCAGATAATCGGCCAGCTCCTGCCGGTTAAACGGTACGCGGAAGTATTTCCCGCCCTGCCGTTGCGCCTGTTCCATTAAATAGGAAAGCACCTTTTCACGCGTGGTACGTTTGGATAGATGCTCTATTTTTTGGTTGAGCTGTATATTTTTTTGGGCGAGTATGCCTAAAAAATTCTCCAATAGCTTCATGTGAAAGCTGCAGGCGTTGGAGCAGCCGCGCGTTATGCGCGCATAAGGGAGAAGAAACGCCTTAGAATCCCGCATGGCAATAACCGTAATGGGGAGGTTTTCCGTTTCCGCAGCCGCATAGCTTTCGCCAAACACATCCGAAGGCTCAATTGCTGCGAGTATGTGCCGGTTTCCGGTGATATCGTCGCGGACGGCCTGTGCAGCACCTTCAAGCAAAATGCCCACCGAGCGGGCAGGGTCGCCTGCGGAAAATATCGTTTCCCCTTTTTTATAAGTAAGTATGCGCGCTCTGAGACAGTTGAAAAGCGCATCGTAATCTCTTTTGTCTATACCGAAAAACAACGCAGTCTGTTCGAGCACATTGGTGTAAGCCATATCGATTTCCATAGCTCTTCCTTTTTTGCATTTATTTATGTTGTAAAAACAACAGAAGGTTTATTCTAAGCATAGTACACTTTGCTTATGAAAGCAAGGAGGAATTTATAGTGCTTAGAAGGATCATTCATATAAATGAAGATGACTGCAACGGCTGCGGCCTTTGCGCAAGCGCCTGCCATGAAGGTGCGATTAAAATGGTAAACGGCAAAGCCAAACTTATGCGCGATGATTACTGTGACGGCCTCGGCGATTGTTTGCCGGTTTGCCCCACAAATGCGATCAGCTTTGTGGAGCGCGAGGCGGCTGCTTACGACGAGCAAGCGGTTTTACGCGCCAGGCATGAGGCACATAAGTCCCAAAGCGATACGAAGCCCCAAGGCTGCCCGGGCACCGGTTCTCGCAAAATCGTCCGCGATACGCAAGTACACGATGAACCGTCGGCTGTGGAACCAAAACTCGCCTGCGGCTGCCCGGGTTCCAGTGCCCGCGCATTTTCCCGCCCCGCCGCCGCAGCTGCCCCGAGCGCTCCTCTCATGCAAAGTGAGCTTATGCAATGGCCGGTACAAATTAAGCTTGTTCCTGTAAACGCACCCTACTTTGATGGTGCGAACTTGCTTGTAGCTGCGGACTGTACTGCATTTGCCTATGCTGATTTCCACAGGAAATTCATTAAAAATCACATTGCACTTATCGGATGTCCCAAGCTCGACGAGGGTGACTATGCTGAAAAGCTCACCGCCATACTCGCAAACAACGATATTAAAAGTGTAAAGGTGGTCCGCATGGAGGTGCCCTGCTGTGGAGGCATTGAAAACGCGGTGAAGCGGGCCCTTCAGGCAAGCGGTAAGTTTTTACCGTGGCAGGTGGTCACCATTTCCACCGACGGACGCATTCTTGATGCATAGGACGATTTTTTATCCATATTATAAAACCAAATTTATGTAGGAGGATTACACCATGGAAGCGACTATCGACAGAAGCGGCTGCATCGGCTGCGGCGCCTGCGAGGCGACGTGCCCGGAGGTATTTGAGATGGATGGCGAAGGACTTGCGTTTGTAAAGGCGCAGCCTACCGCAGCTACCATTGACGCTGCGAAGGAAGCGAGGGATTCGTGCCCCGTTTCCGTCATTTCTATCGAAGAATAAGAAGAACTAAGGGGGTAAACCATGGGAATGTTTTGTTTTCAGTGTGAGCAGACCGCGTTAGGGAAGGGCTGCGCAGGTAAAGCGGGTGTATGCGGCAAAACGCAGGAGACCGCGCTTTCGCAGGACGAGCTGACGGGTGCCATGATTGCACTTTCGCGCGCGCTAAACGGTAAGAAGCCAAGTGACGAGGACGTGCTCGCAGCTACGACCGGGCTTTTCACCTGCATTACCAACGTCAATTTTGATAATGCCAAGGTTCAGGAAGTAACTGAGCTCGTCCGCGAACGGGTAAAGGCAAACGGCGGATCTAACGAGTACAACATGCACCTTGTTTGGGAGGCAGAGGATTTAGATGCGCGTTCCGCAAAAACGCTCATCCTTTTAGGGCTTCGCGGTATGGCGGCATATGCCTACCATGCACATGTGCTCGGTTATCATGACGATACGGTAGATGCATTTTTCTTTGAAGGGCTTAGCGCCGTCGGCAGCGATATGGGCTTAGGTGAGCTTCTGCCTCTGGTTATGAAGACAGGCGAAGTCAACTTTAAGTGCATGGAACTTCTTGACCGTGCCAATACCGAAAGCTACGGCACACCCACACCCACTTCGGTACCGCTTACCGTAGAAAAAGGGCCGTTTATCGTAATCAGCGGCCACGATTTGAAGGATTTACAGCTGCTTTTAGAGCAGACCGACGGCAAAGGCGTAAATGTGTATACACATGGGGAGATGCTTCCCGCGCACGCCTACCCAAAGCTTAAGGCGCACCCGCAGCTTAAGGGCAACTTCGGAACTGCGTGGCAAAACCAGCAAAAGGAGTTCGCAAATCTGCCCGCACCCGTACTTTTTACCACCAACTGCATAATGCCTGTAAGGGAAAGCTATGCCGATCGCATCTTCACGACCGAGGTCGTGCAATACCCGGGTATGGTGCATATCGGCGAAGACAAGGATTTTTCGTCCGTCATTCAAAAGGCGCTGGAGCTTGGTGGCTACGAGAAGGATACGGAGCTAACGGGCATAAACGGCGGACATACGGTAACCACGGGCTTTGGACATGGCACGGTATTGAGCGTTGCCGGTGATGTAATTGACGCTGTGAAGCAGGGCAAAATTCGCCACTTCTTCCTCGTAGGCGGTTGCGACGGTGCAAAACCGGGCCGCAATTACTACACGGAATTCGTTCAGAATACCCCGGCGGATACAGTAATTCTTACGCTTGCCTGCGGAAAATTCCGCTTTAACGATCTCGACCTGGGCACCGTAGCAGGCCTTCCCCGTATACTCGATATGGGACAGTGCAACGATGCATACAGCGCCATCCGCGTAGCGGTCGCGCTTGCAGATGCGTTTAACTGCGGGGTAAACGACCTGCCGCTTTCACTGGTGCTTTCCTGGTACGAGCAAAAAGCCGTATGCATATTGCTTACGCTATTGTACCTCGGCATCAAAAACATTCGCCTTGGGCCTACGCTTCCCGCATTCGTATCGGAAAATGTTCTCAATTTCCTAATTGAGAACTACGGGATCAAACCCATCTCCACGCTGGAGGAAGACTTAAAGGCGATTTTAGGATAAAGAAAGCAGTTAACAAAGAACATCCCCTGCACGGCATTCGCTGCGCAGGGGATGTTTGTAATTCGGTGTATTATTTAAACGAAGAAAGCAACTTTTCACATAGGCTCGTCAATAGCATGGTATCGCTCCACCTGCCGCTTAAAATTTCGTCGCGTATCCGATACGCCATGCGGTAATCCTCTATGTCGATTTCACTGCTGTCAAGCGCTTGCTGCAACTCATCTGCGTCAAGTGTTACGCTTTTCCCGTCAGAAAGAAGTACAAGATCCAAAAAGAGATCGTCCGTGCAAGGAACGCCGTTTTCATCCGTGAAGTTTCCCTTACTGATATCGAAATACCATTCCAAAATCAAGCCCGAGGGGTCGCAAAACGTTGTTAGGCACCAATTCTCTTGCATCGGCAAATACATCAGCCATCGGTAGTCTGTGCCCGAAAGGCAAATCGTTGAACCGCCGTCTTCCACATAAAATTCCTTCGTGCCGGGTAAAAAATCGATAACAGCGGCATAACCGTCAAGCTCTTTTATATACTTCAACGCGGAAGGGACAAAAAGAACACCTTCGTTTTTTATATAGTTTCCCCAAATGGTCTTTTTGCGCATCAAGCACTCCGTTCTTAAAGAAAAAGCATACCGGCTTTATACCGATACGCTTTCGTGCCGTTTTTTGTTACTCCAACCCGTGCTTATAAAGCTGCCGGTTGTCAAGCGCCCACTGACGCTCGGAAAACTCGCCCTCCGTTACCGAAGACAGCGCATCGTACATTTCATACAAGCGCGAATCGAGAAGGTCGATCTGGCTCACGATCTCCGCCTCCGGGAACATGGGTGGTTTTGGGCTGCCATGCTCAGGCGTGTCATGATGCGCAAGTAAAATATGCTCTAAAAGTATGGCATGCTTTTCATCCACCATCAGCTCCGCAGCTGCGCGAACAAGCATCCCGACACCCATGGGGATGTGCCCCAAAAGCTGACCGGGCATGCTGTAGCCGCTCGCAAGCCCCAATTCGCTGACAGTTAGCTCCTCCACCTTTGCTACGTCGTGCAATATGATGCCAGCGTACACAAGATCACGGCTTAGGCTTGGATAAATGGGCTCATAAACATCGCAGATTGCCCTTGCGGTTTGCAGCATGGTACGGGTGTGATATAAAAGTCCTCCGCGCATGGCATGGTGAAGCTTGAGCGCGGCGGGGTATTTTACTAACTTTTCCTTATTCTCACGCAAAATGTACTGTGTGAGCATGCGGATATCTTCATTTTTGAATTTTTCCGCGCAGGCGTAGATTTCATCATACAGTACCGTCCCGGGAATAGGTGCTGTGGGCACGAACGCGCTCATATCCACATCATCACCTTCTTTTGTAAGGCGGATGCGATCAATTTTTAGCTGCTCGGTCTCTTTCCAAATGTTCACGGTGCCGCGCACCTTCACGAGATTATCCGGGTAGTAGCTTCCGTGCTGCTCAGGGTTATAATCCCAAAGCTTTGCTACCACCTCACCGCCCGCGTCGGATAATACAAAGTCGAGGTAATCGCTGCCCTTCACATTGCTTTTTTGCGCAACGCTTCGGACAAGACAATATCCCTCGACCTGGTTGGACTGAGAATTAACAACACTGCTTAAAAGGTTCATTCTTCCCATTATAAGCGCCTCCGAAATAAGGTTACTATCTACCTTACCCTATCTCGGTCAAAAGCGCAATGGCATCCTCCATGGTGTAGCCTACGAATTCACCGTACACATGCAGCGTTTCAGACGCGCTCCAATATACATTCAGATTGCCGTCACC
>JAEWZS010000269.1 GCA_023458355.1 Bacillota bacterium | reverse complement strand
CTTCGGTACAATCAACCCGCGCACCGCGCTTTATATCGAAAAACTTCGAAAAAACTCCCGTTATATAAACTTGCGCTTTTTTCAAGCGCATGATATAATACCGTTTGCAGTTAATCACGGAGGTAGTGCATACAATGGATGTCGCAAGGATCATCATAAACATAGTCCTCATCATCGTGGCGGTTGGCTTGATCGCAGTAGTATTGTTACAGCAGGTCAAGAGCGCCGGTCTTGGTGCCGCTTATGGCGGAGAGACCTCATCCTTCACCGCGCGCGGCCGTGCGGCTAGCAAGGAAGCAAAGCTTCAAAAGCTTACGATCATCCTCGGCAGCGTTATGGCACTTCTCGCCATCGTCATGATGATCTTAAGTTGAAGCACTTTTGAGCAAACTAACGGTATGCCGCTTGCGGCATGCCGTATTTTTTTTAGTGTAGGGAACAACAACTTGTAGAGGCAGATTCCTTATCCGCCCGCGAGCAGGTTTATTCCCAAAAGAAAGGAACTATATTTGGAACAACAAACTCTTATTTCAGCGTTGCGCCGCCTCAATAGGCCGGCCACGCCCGAAGAACTTCATAGCATTGTAGGCGGCGATGAGGAAGCCCTCCTCAAAGAGATCGACGCGCTGTTAGAGCGCAACGAGGCGCTTTTAACGCGTAAGGGCAAGCTTGCGCTGCCTGAGCAGCTCGGCCTTACCTACGGGCGTATACAGGGAAATGCGCGAGGCTTTGGCTTTTTCATACCGCAAAACGGCGACGAGGACATGTTTTTAAACCCCGAAGCCCTCAACGGTGCCATGCACAACGACAAAGTGTGGGTGCGCGAAACGGGGCAGAGCCCGCGTGGCTCTAAGGAAGGGGAAGTCGCCATCATCGCCGAGCGCTTTAACAAGCGCGTAGTGGGCACATTTGAAACCGACGGTCTCGGCGGCGGTTATGTGGTGCCCGATGAAACGCGGCTCATGTACGACGTTATAATTCCCACGGGGCAAGTGAAAACCGCTAAATCCGGCGAAAAGGTTGTAGCGGAGATCACTGACTATCCCGAGGGGTATCAAAGGCTTACGGGTAAAATTACGGAGGTGCTCGGCAACAAATACGCTGCGGGTACGGATATACTTTCGGTAATCAGAAGGTTTGATTTGCCCGACAGTTTCCCGAAAGCCGCCTTACGACTTGCGCAAAGCCTCAATATGCCTGTAGGGGACGACGAAATACTTCGCCGTGAGGACTTGCGAAATACCCTTGCGATTACCATCGACGGTGCTGACGCAAAAGACCTCGACGATGCGGTATCGCTTTCGCGCCTTAAAAACGGTAATTACCTATTGGGCGTGCACATAGCGGACGTAAGCCATTATGCTTCGGAGAAAAGCGCAATCGACAAAGAAGCGTATAAGCGCGGCACGAGCGTGTATTTCCCCGATCGTGTGCTCCCCATGTTCCCGACGGATATCAGCAACGGCGTATGCTCGCTCAACGAGAAAGAGCCAAAGCTCACGCTTTCTTGCATCATGGAAGTCAACATGAACGGGGAAGTCGTGTCCTACCGTTTAGCCGAAACAGTCATCGAGACTGAGCACCGCATGACCTATGACGCCGTGAACGCTATATTTGCAGAAGATGCCGAGCTGATGCGTGAATATGCAGACGCTACATCTATGCTTATGGAGATGCGCGAGCTCATGCGCATATTAAACGCAAAGCGCGTAAAGCGCGGCAGCATCGATTTTGACCTCGACGAAGCGAAGATAACGCTTGATGATAAAGGCCACACGCTCGAGGTAAAGGTCCACGAGCGCCGCGAGGCTGAGCGTATGATTGAGGAATTTATGCTCCTTGCTAACGAAACGGTGGCGCGGCATATAGGCGGCTTAAATATACCTCTTATGTATCGCGTACATGAAAAGCCCGACAGCGAAAAGCTCGAGTCTCTCAGTGCATTCCTTGAAACGCTCGGCTATGGCATCAAAAGCCACGGCGATGTGAAGCCAATGCATTTCCAACGGCTGTTAAACCGCGTGAAGGGAACGCCTGAGGAAAATGTGGTGAACCGCGTAACGCTCCGTTCGCTTAGAAAAGCGCGCTACTGCGAGCACAATTTCGGGCATTTCGGCCTCGCGTCGGAGCATTACTGCCATTTTACATCGCCCATCCGCCGCTACCCGGATCTTGTTGTGCACCGCATCGTAAAGGAAAGTCTAAAGGGCGGTATGAACAAGCGGCGCATGGCGCACTGGAAGGCATATTTGCCGGAAGCGTCGCAGCATTGCTCCGACAGAGAAGTTGCAGCGGTCGAAGCTGAGCGTATGGCGGATAACCTTAAAAAGTGCGAGTACATGCTAGGCCGCATCGGTACTGTCGAAAGCGGCATTATCTCCGGTGTTACGCAGTACGGCTTTTACGTGGAGCTCCCTAACACTATAGAGGGTATGGTGCGCTTAAGTGCCATCGAGGGTGATTACTACATCTGCGACGAGAAGAACTACCGGATTGTCGGTAAAAACACGGGTAAAACGTTCCGCTTGGGCGACGAAGTAAAGGTGCTCGTGGCGGGCGTGGATATGGAAAACGCGAATATAAGCTTTGAACTTGCTTCGGGCAAGGGTGCAAAACCCGCAAAGGGCAGTGTAAAAGAGCCTCGCAAGGCTTATAGAACACCGAGTTCAGGCAAGGAAAGACATTCGCGCAACAGCGAAAAGAACGCGCGGGAGGGAAGGCCCAAAAAGGGCGGGATAATTCCGCTCCTCGGAGGGGAGTCCGTAGGGCAGGGGTGTTCTAAAAAGCCGCACAAGCATGGTCCTAAAAAGTCGCGTCCGGGCCGAAAAACCAGACGTACCGTTGAAAAACACCGTGAAACATGATAGGATGGTTATGGTATAAAGGGGGGGAAGCGCTTGCCGGTTAAACAGGGCGTGCGACGCGTGGCGGAAAACCGCAAGGCGCGGCACGAATATTTTATTGAAGATACCTATGAGTGCGGCATAGCACTTGCGGGCACGGAGGTCAAAAGCATCCGCGCCGGCAAGGTGAACCTTAAGGATTGCTACGCACAGGCGAAAAACGGCGAAATATTCATCATTGGCATGCACATAAGCCCTTACGAGCAGGGGAACATATTTAATCGCGACCCATTTAGAAAGCGCAAACTCCTGCTCCACAAGCGCGAAATCTTAAAGCTGCAATCGCTTTCGCAGGCAGACGGCTACAGCCTTATACCTTTGCAGCTCTACCTAAAAAACGGTCTTGTTAAGATGGAGCTCGCTGTCGCCAAAGGCAAAAAGCTTTACGACAAGCGAAGCGACGCGGCCGAACGAGATGCAAAGCGCGACATGGAGCGCAGGATGAAAAACACAGATTGACATTTTTCTAAACTGTGTTATTATAAGTTTCCTGCCGCAGATTATGTTGCGGCAAAACCCCATTATATGGGGGCGTAAATGGTTTCGACGGGGATCGTGGAAGCCGGATAAGCGAGCCGAAGCCCCGAGCTTCGTTAAAAGCGGGAAACTTAAAAACTAACTGACGAAGCTAATTTCGTACCCGTCGCTGCTTAAGCAGTGACGCGTCCGCCCGCAGTTGCCCACGACGGCGGATACGGGCGTCATTAAAGTGGGGAACCAGCATGCCTAAGCTTTGCGGTATGTGGGATTTTATGAAGCTACTGAAACGCGGATCCTGCCCATGGGAGCCGCGCAGAGGGAATGTTAATGCATAGGCTACGCTCGTAGAAAGTCTTGCCAACAGGTTTTCGGACAGGGGTTCAACTCCCCTCGCCTCCACCACGAAAGCACTCAAATATTGATACAATGCTTGAGTGCTTTTTGCTTGCCCGAAAAGCCTTTATCTAGGGGATTTCAACCTGTTTCGGGTTATAAAAATCGGCGTTGAAGGATGTTTTCCAAAGCGGTTGATGCTGATTTTGTGTGGTTTTTACTTCGATTGTTCAAAGCTATCGTTGGACTTATGGGCTATCGTTGGATTTATGGGGTAATCGTTGAATAGTAGTCTGGTTTACACGTGCTGACGTGGTAAGGAATAAGCGAGAATCATAACGGCCCTATGTTGGGCCGTTTTGATTACCCCCACCAGTTCGGCGGTATCTATCCGCGGCACAATACGTGAAAGAACGTTCAGCGACATATTCCCAAAATGAGCACGCCTGCGCCACCTTCTGTACTCCTCTCTCGCGGTGGATTTCCTCGGTAACAAATACTGGGAATATTTATCCACAGGTAATAACACGATATACAATATCATTCAAGCGTTCGTGTAGGAGAATCACGTGAGTAAGGAGATTTGTCCTTGAATCCCGGAGCTTAATTTGCTATCCTATACTGAGCGCGAGGTGAAGCTGTATGGGAGTGAGTTACAAGAAGCTCTGGAAAATGCTCATTGACCGGGACATGTTGAAAAAAGACCTGCAAGCGGCGACGAAGGTTAGCTGGACATCCATCACGAAACTCTCCAAGAGTGAGAAGGTCAGCATGGACGTCCTTATTAAAATATGCAAAGTGCTTCAATGCGATATTGGCGATATTATGGAGATTGTGCCGGACGCGGTTGAGGAGCAAGAAAGCAGAAAGCCGCTCGTTTGATTACCGAGATTAACGGTCGCGGTTTTCCAGATGAAGCGGAAGGCAAAGCTGCGCAGCAAACCCCAAATAGATAAAGCGTTCGGAGGCAGTAACAGTGGCTATTAAGAAAACCCAGTTATACAGCAGCTTATGGGCAAGCTGTGACGAACTTCGCGGCGGTATGGACGCGTCCGAATACAAGGACTACATTCTAACTCTGCTGTTCGTAAAATACGTTACCGACCGCTTCAAAGGCGACCGCTATGCAGCGATTGAAGTACCGGAAAACGGTAACTTTGATGTCCTTGTGGCAGCTAAGAACAAATCAGATATCGGAGAGAGAATAAACAAAGCTATAGCCGCCTTGGCAAACGCGCCTCGAAATTCACAGCTTACCGGCGTCATCAATGTCGCCGACTTTGACGATGACACGAAGCTCGGCAGGGGTGATGAAAAGGTTGAGAAGCTTACAAACCTTATTTCCATTTTCCAAGACGAGAGACTGAACTTCCGTAACAACCGTGCCGGAGGCGACGATATTCTCGGCGACGCTTATGAGTATCTAATGCGTAACTTTGCCGTTGAGGGTGGTAAAAGCAAAGGGCAGTTCTATACGCCCGCCGAGGTATCCCGCATTATCGCAAAGATAATCGGTGTCGGCGAGGCAACAACAGCAGACACTACGGTTTACGACCCGGCTTGCGGTTCTGGTTCCCTATTGATACGCGCGTTTGACGAATCTCCAAACGGTCTAACTATTTACGGGCAGGAAAAAGAGCCGAAGACCGCCGGGCTTGCTAAAATGAACCTTGTTCTCCATAGCAATTCAACGTGGACGATTCAAGCAGGCAATACCTTCTCCGACCCGCAATATACCCGGGGCGAGGGGTTGCGTCGTTTTGACTTTGTTGTCGCCAATCCGCCATTCTCCGATAAGAAGTGGAAG
>JAEWZS010000268.1 GCA_023458355.1 Bacillota bacterium | reverse complement strand
ATCCCGGCTATGTCATGATCAAAATGATCATGAACGATAAATCATGGTACGTCGTACGCAACACGCGCGGCGTGACGGGCTTTGTCGGACCGGGATCCAAGCCCATTCCTTTGACCGACGAGGAAGTGACCGCGATGGGCGTGGAGCACATCGCCATTAAGCTCGATATAGAGGTAGGCGAAAGCGTCCGCGTGGTAGCAGGCCCCTTAGAGAATTTCATAGGCACCGTAGAGGCGCTCGACCCCGATCGCCAGAAGGTGAAGCTTGTAGTCTCTATGTTTGGCCGTAATACCCCCGTTGAGCTCGACTACATCGAGGTTCAAAAACTTTGATCCGTGTGTGACCTCGCTTCGAGGTTTGCATAGTGGGAGGCTCAGCTATGCCTAAGCCGCTCGCACCACATCATATTTAGGAGGAAACTTATCATGGCAAAGAAGATCACCGGTTTGGTAAAGCTGCAGATCCCGGCCGGTAAAGCGACGCCCGCTCCCCCGGTAGGCCCCGCGCTCGGCCAGCATGGCGTCAACATCATGGGCTTCTGCAAGGAGTTCAACGAAAAGACCGCTAAGCAAATGGGCCTGATTATCCCTGTAGTCATTACGGTTTATCAGGACCGTTCTTTCACCTTCATCACGAAGACCCCTCCCGCGCCGGTGCTCATTAAAAAGGCCTGCGGTATTGAATCTGCCTCCGGCAAACCCAATACCCAGAAAGTCGCCACCATCACCAAAGCGCAAATCAAGGAAATCGCCGAGCTCAAAATGCCCGACCTTAACGCAGCGAGCCTCGAGTCGGCCATGAGCATGATCGCCGGTACTGCCCGCAGCATGGGCGTGACGGTTGCGGACTAAGGCGATTAAGCCTTTGATACATGTGGGAGGCAACAGCCGCTATCACCACAGGAAGGATTGAATGTAAATATGAAGCACGGCAAGAAATATCAAGACAGCGTTAAGCTGTTAGACCGCATGAAGCTCTACGATGTACGCGAGGGCTTGGAGTTGGTCGTTGCAACGGGTAAGGCCAAGTTCGACGAGACCGTCGAGGCCTCCATCCGCTTGGGCGTAGACCCACGCCATGCCGACCAGCAGGTCCGCGGTGCGGTCGTTCTCCCGCACGGCACGGGCAAAAACGTGCGCGTACTCGTGTTCGCAAAGGGCGATAAGGCGAAGGAAGCCGAACAGGCAGGCGCCGATTTTGTCGGCGACGATGACCTTATTAAAAAGATCCAGACCGAGAACTGGTTTGGGTTTGACGTTTGCGTAGCTACACCCGACATGATGGGCGTCGTAGGCCGCATTGCGCGCGTTCTCGGCCCCAAGGGCCTTATGCCGAACCCCAAGAGCGGTACCGTAACGATGGATATCGCCAAGGCCATCGCGGATATCAAAGCCGGTAAGGTTGAGTACCGCGTGGACAAAACGAGCATCGTACACGTTCCCGTGGGCAAGGTAAGCTTTGGCGTAGATAAACTGCAGGAAAACCTCACCACGCTTATGGACGCCATCGTCAAGGCGAAGCCCTCTGCCGCGAAGGGTACCTACCTCAAGAGCGTTGTGCTCTCGAGCACCATGGGCCCCGGCATCAAGTTCAACGGCACGAAATTCTCAGGTTGACAAGCGTATCACTTGCGTGATATGCTTTCACGTGGAAATGAATACAGGCCAAAGACAGCAGGCAGCCCTATAAGGCATAAGCCCCGCCGAGGCAAAACCGATACTTTATCTGTGTCGCTTTGTCCCCTGTCTTTTGGCAGGGGATTTGTTTTTACGTAAACCCCGCCCGTTCTAAGTACGGGCACGCGGGCAACAAGAGCCCGCAGCAACGAAGGAGGTGAACCCATGGCAAACGCAAAGATCATCGAAGTCAAGGCGCAGCAAGTAGAGGAAGTACGCGGCAAAATCGCGAAGGCGCAGTCCATCATCCTTTTTGACTACCGCGGCCTTACGGTGGAGCAGGTGACCGCACTGCGCAACGAAATGCGCAAGGCCGGCATCGAGTACGTAGTGCTCAAGAATTCCATCGTGGAGCGCGCTGTAAAGCTTGACGGTTTCGACGAATCGGTCCACGATTATCTGAAAGGCCCCACCGCTTATGCGTTCGGTTACGAAGACGCGGTAGCGCCCGCCAAAATTCTCAAGGAGACCATCAAGAAGCTCAAGAAGTGCGAGATCAAAGGCGGCATCGTTAACGGTAAGGTCTTCAATTCGAACGAAGTGAATACCCTTGCAGACCTGCCCTCCCGCGAGCAGCTCATCGCCCGCCTGCTTGGCAGCATGATGTCCCCCATCTCCGGCCTCGCGGTCGTACTCGACCAAGTCGCCAAGAAGCGCTCCGAGGGAGCGGCCGAATAAACGGCAACGAAACACCTAATTTTAGAGGAGGAATTCAATTATGAACAAAGAGCAACTCATTGCCGATATTAAGGCCATGACCGTTCTTGAGCTCGCCGAGCTCGTGAAAGCCCTCGAAGAGGAATTCGGCGTATCCGCCGCTGCCGCCGTCGCCGCAGCTCCCGCCGCTGGCGCCGCTGCTGTTGAAGCTGTGGAAGAGAAGACCGAGTTTGACGCCATCCTTAAGGATATCGGCCCCAACAAGCTCAACGTTATCAAGATCGTGCGCGAGCTGACCGGCCTTGGCCTCAAGGAAGCCAAAGACCTCGTCGACAACGCTCCTAAGCCCATCAAGGAAGCTGCTTCGAAGGAAGACTGCGAGAAGATCGCTGCTGCCCTCAAGGAAGTCGGCGCAACCGTCGAAATCAAATAAAAAGCGTTTCGCTTTCGGGAGCATGGCAATGCCATGCTCCCGAGTTTTTTCAGAAAGTCTCATTCACCATTCGACTTTCTGCAAGGTGTCCAATCCGCCGCACATGTCGCCGGATTGGACTTTATTTTATTGCCCTATGTCTTACTTGCGTTAAGGCGCGGCAGGAGGAAGCCAACATATATTATGAAGAACACCAACAGCACAACCGTCAGCTTTTTTTAAAAGTTCATGGCCGCTAAAATCAGCATAGCTAAAAGGCGGAGTGCATGATGCGCTCCGCCTTAAAAAGAGGATATGGCTATAAATCCATCTCCTTAAGCCTTTTTTCGCGTTCTCGGTCAAGATGGGCTTCGAGTTCGAGGAAAAAGTTTTTAACATCGCGCTTACGGCGAAAAATGAACACCTTTACATTCGGATACTCTCTAAGGCGTTCTTTAAGTTCTGCGCGCTTGAAGTTCCATATGTATTTCATGAATTTTGGGTCAAACCGTTCGCGCGGCTCAGTGCTTTGCTTTATATGAAATGCGTAAAAAAGCAAATGTCGCAAATAGTTAAAAAGGCAGAATAAGCGCGGCAAGTTAAAGTAAAATACAGTATCGGCATGCGAGAGTCGCAAATTCAGCGTGCCGATGTAATTTCCGTCAAAAATCCATTCATCGTCTTCTACCGTGCGGTACTGCCACTCTACGAAACGCTGAGCATCATCGTGCTCCCATTTTCCGACATCGCCCGACCAGTGGCTGCGGTCAAGGTGAAATAACGGCAAACCCGTGCAATAAGAAAGCTCGGTGGAAAAATGGCTTTTCCCGCTCCCGGGCGACCCAATCACCATAATGCGCTTTCCGATAAATTCTTCCATAAAATAACAATAGCACACCTATTACGCATTTTCAATGCGGCGTTTTCAGCGGTATAATCCCTTCAAATCAAGTGACTAAGCGGCATTTGCGTCAACGCATAACTTGTGCTACTATGTACGCAGTATATTACGCGGAAAAGGATAGCCTTTCCGCTTACCGGAATTTATTATAAGGGAGCAATTTCATGCGCAACAAGTACGCCATTGCGCGCCGTTCAATCTGGTATGTTTTACGCGCCCTGCTCATTGCGGCGGCGGTCATTGTGCTTGCGCTGGGGCTGTTTCTTACAGCCATGAACGTAAGCAATCTATACATCCTTACCACCGAAGGAATGGAACTGAGGGCAAAAACCATACTCAACAATGGTTCCGCACTCGATCTTTCACCGTATTTCACCGAAACGTTTATACAAAATGACCCTTCGCTTTATGCGGGGAGCTACGCCGGTTTCACCATCAAAACCTATAACTACCGCATAGACGTAGAGCGCTTTTCCGTTTTGCCTTGGGGGAGCACTGCTACGTTTCGCGTCACAGAGCGCATGCTTGCTGTTTCTGCCGTACAGACGGATACCTCCGAAACTGCCGAAAAGCTCACGCTGCCGGAATGGACGGATGCTCGCTACGACGTGGTGTTTGAAATCGTGGACGGTCGCTGGTATATCTCCGAGCTTCATGTAATCGAGCTTAACCCGCCCGAAGAGGCAAAGCCCACCCCGAACATGAGTCTATTACCGTCAACGCCTACCGCCGCATTGGCAGCACCTACGGCATCCCCGTCGCCTGCGGTCACTGAATCCGCATCCCCGCAAGGCTGATGGACTCGATTCAAAATATCATAATGCGGAGCGGCAGCGTAACGCCTGTTTTGCTTGCGCCTATGGCGGGTGTAACCGACCTCCCCTTCCGTGCCCTATGTGCTTTCATGGGGGCGGGCTTTACGTATACGGAGATGATAAGCGCAAAGGGATTATCCTACGGCGGCAAAAATTCTTATGCGCTTTTGGAGACCTCAAAACAAGAACGTCCCTGCGGTGTTCAGCTTTTCGGAAGCGAACCTGAATTGATGGCGGATATGGCGCGCATGCTCTGCACACAATACAGCGGGCAGCTTGCGCTCATCGATATTAATATGGGCTGCCCGGCGCGAAAGATCACCGGTAACCGCGAGGGAAGTGCCCTCATGCTTGACCCTAAGCATGCGTCAAATATTATCGCCGCGGTTGTCAAAACCTCGAGCCTCCCCGTGACGGTAAAGTTTAGGAAGGGATACGATGATGCGCATGTAAATGCGCCTGAATTCGCACAAATGGCTGAGGAAAGCGGCGCAGCCGCCGTAACGGTACACGGGCGAACGCGTGAGCAGATGTATTCGGGTAAGGCGGATTGGGATTGCATCGCCTCGGTAAAGCAAGCAGTTAAAATACCCGTCATCGGCAACGGAGATGTTTTTAGCGGTTCGGATGCACTTAAGCTACTAAAGCATACCGGCTGCGATGCCATAATGGTCGGCCGTGGTGCGCAGGGAAATCCGTTTTTGTTTCAGGAGATCAAGGCAATGCTTAACGGTATGCCTTACGAAAAGCCATCGGACGAAAAACGCATAGATACGGCGATTGCTCATGTAAAAGCGCATGTTAAGCATAAGGGTGAGCGCGCTGTCATAGAAATGAGAAAACATGTGGCTTGGTATGTGCGAGGTATGCGCGATTGTACTATACTTCGTGCAAAACTAAATACCTGCGCGACCGCAGGGGAGCTATGTGTTCTGCTTACGGAATACAAGAAAATGCTGCGGGATTGATGGCGAACCTTGTTCAAAATTCTCGACTAATGTTGAAATCTTATTTCTTGACAAAGAATAGAGGCTTACATATAATAGCATGTAACCTAATTATGGGGAGGGTACTTTTTTAATGGCAGAAGTACGTCTAACGTCGGAAGGCGTTATTAAATACGAGAAAAGGCTTGAATACTTGAAAACCACCGCGCGCACAGAGATCGCCGAACAGATCAAGGTCGCGCGTTCGTTTGGCGACCTGAGCGAAAATGCGGAATATGATGCTGCCAAACAGGAGCAGTCCCGCATCGAATATGAGATTGCCGAGATTGAGACCATGCTTCGAAATGTGGTGCTCATCGATGAGGATAATATCGATACTGCCGTTGCCAACGTAGGCACGCAGGTAGGCGTTCGCGACCTCGACAGCGGCAGGGAGATTACCTTCCGCATCGTGGGCAGCGCTGAATCGAATCCTTTACAAAACACCATTTCCAATGAGTCGCCCGTTGGGAAAGGGCTTATCGGGCATAAAGCGCGCGACGTGGTGGAGATCACTACCCCGCGCGGCGCAATACGCTACGAGGTGCTTTCCATCAGCAAGTAAGGATAAAATGCGGGGGCGGACTAAAGTCCGCCCTTTCCATTGTCCCCCCAACTAAATTCTGAATATCTTGGCGGGCTATTTGCCGCCAGTCCGCGTCAAAAATGCTCGGAATACGTGCCGGTATGCCTGCGCTTTTTTCCTTGCTTGACGCCAAATATCCTCGCCAATCTAAATTCATGATTTAGTTGGAGGAACAATACTTAAAAGGAGAACCGCCATGGACGAAGAAAGGAACGTAAACGCCCCCGAGCAGGAGCTCACCGAAGCGGAATTGAATGAACTTGTACGCATACGCATGGACAAGCTCAAGTCGCTTCAGGATGCGGGTAAAAATCCGTTTGAGATCGTTTCCTACGATCAGCAGTATTACAGCCAAGACGTGATCGATAAGTACGACGAGCTAGAGGGCAAAACTGTCCGTATAGCCGGTCGTATGATGTCCAAACGCATCATGGGGAAGGCGAGCTTTGCCCATTTGCTCGATTATAAAGGAAACATTCAGGTATACGCGAAGCGTGATGACCTTGGAGAGGAAGCGTATGCCGAATTTAAGGCGCTTGATATGGGCGACATCCTGGGCGTGGAGGGTACGGTATTTAAAACCCGTACGGGCGAGGTTAGCATTCACGCACAAAACTATACGCTCCTTTCAAAATCCCTTCGCCCTTTGCCTGAAAAGTACCACGGGCTTAAGGATATGGATCTTCGTTACCGTCAGCGCTTCGTGGACCTCATCGTAAACCCCGAGGTTCGTAAAACCTTTATCAACCGCAGTGCCATCATCGCGAATATCCGGCGCATGCTCTACGATAAGGGCTTCATCGAAGTGGAAACACCGGTATTGAACTCCACCGCAAGCGGCGCTTCTGCGCGCCCGTTTATCACGCACCATAACTCGCTCGATATAGATATGTATTTGCGCATCGCGACGGAGATACACCTTAAGATGTGCATCGTGGGCGGCCTTGAAAGGGTGTACGAGATGGGCCGCATTTTCCGCAACGAGGGCATGGACGCTACGCATAACCCCGAGTTTACTACCATCGAGCTTTATCAGGCATATACCGATTACATCGGCATGATGGAGCTTTGTGAGGAGCTTGTTTCCGGCTGCTGTGAGCTTGTCAACGGCACAACGAAAATTATCTATCAGGGCAAGGAAATCGACCTGAGCGCACCGTTTGAGCGCCTTACCATGAACGAGGCTGTCAAGCGTTACTCAGGTGCTGATTTCATGGCCTGTAAGACAGATGAGGAAGCGCGTGCTCTTGCCAAGAGCATCGGCCTCTATTTTGAGGATAAGACCATCTGCCGCGGGCTTCTTCTGGCAGCGGCGTTTGACGAGTTCGCTGAGGATAAGCTCATACAGCCAACCTTCATCATTGATTACCCCGTGGAAAACTCGCCGCTCACCAAGCGCAAGCCCAACAACCCCGTTCTCACCGAGCGTTTTGAGCTTTTTATCGCAGGCCACGAATATGCAAATGCGTTTTCCGAGCTTAACGACCCCATCGACCAGCGCGGCCGCTTTGTGCAGCAGGCTATGGAACGGGCAAAGGGCGCCGACGAGGCCATGATGATTGACGAGGATTTCTGCACTGCGCTCGAATACGGGCTTCCGCCCACGGGCGGCATGGGCATAGGCATCGACAGGCTCGTGATGCTTTTGACCGATAGTGCCACCATCCGCGATGTACTCCTATTCCCCACCATGAAGCCAATCACCAAGTAGGCATTATGCGGGCGGCAATGTAGAAGTTTGATTTGAGATTGCAGGTGTGAAGCGGGTTGAACCCAAGATATGTGTTAAGGTTAGAGATTCCCGCTGTATAGCGGGTTGAACGTAGGGCGGGATGATTTTCATCCCGCCTTAACTTTAGTTCATGCTTACTGTTTCGGAACCCTTCGCTGTCTTGTTACGTTTTACCTATTAGGGTCATACTTCCATAAACAAGCGGTTCTGTTAAATAATTATGAACTGCTTGTAGCGGGCTTTGCCGCTATTATGGAA
>JAEWZS010000267.1 GCA_023458355.1 Bacillota bacterium | reverse complement strand
GGCAGAGATCGATGATGGTGTCCTCCGGCAGCTTTTTACGCTTACCCTCACGCATGGCTAAGATCACCGCAATGACAATCCCAATCGCCATAAGCACACCGTACCAATAGATATCTTTTCCAAAGATATTAAAAGCGACCCGATCAGGCATTTGCATAAAGAATCCTCCCGCAAATAAAATAGGCCGTTGTTATTATACAACAGCCTAAAGGTTTTTACAATTTCATCACGGCATAATAGAGCCGATATCCACGAGGTTTTCGGGCGCTACACTTTTTGCCTTATCAAAGTAGTAGGTAAAAATATCCTCAATGGCAGGAACGCTTGATGCGCCGCTCGTGCCGTAGGGCACGCATACGACAACAGCAATCTCGGGATTGTCGCGCGGGCCGTAGGTAACAAACCACGATGTGTTTTCGATGTCGATCATAGTATTGGTACCAATCTGCGCTGAACCGGTCTTGCCGCTAATCATGTTGAGGTAACCCGATTCCTGAAACGAGGCGCTGAATTTTTCTGCCGCGGTACCCGTATCCTCCGGTGTGTCTGCAGATACCACGTTATGCATGCCTTTATGGATGGCTTCCCATATGGCATCGCTGATCTGGATGTTTGAGTACACGCTTGGCTCTATCTCCTTTACGAGCGCTCCGTTTTCATCCAAAATACGATCAACAATATGCGTATCATAAACCGTTCCCTCATTTGCAACCGCAGCTATGTAGCGCGCAACGGCAAGGGGGGTAACAAGCGTGGTACCTTGCCCGATACCCGAGCGGATTGTAAGCGCGGGCTTCCACAGTAACTCTGTAAGAAGCGATGTGATCTCGTTGGTCCACCGCAGGTTCGCGGCGGTGTAGCCCTCGGGCACACCGAGGTAGTCGCTTAAAATGCGACGGGCCTGCGGGCCGGAGTCTACAAGGCTACCGCTCTCAAGAAGTTTCATAAGCTCGAGCGCGCAAGCCTTGATGTCGTCGATGGTGGCGCCGGTCGGGTAATAGGCTAAAAGCTCCTTCAAAAGCGCTATAAGCCTATCGTTGATGAGGCCAGAAAGGCTCGTTTTTTGCTTGTCAAGCGGAAGTTCGCTGTTGTAGAGCACATCCTGCCCGCCTATAATACCCACGGCCTCGCCGGTGAGTTCCACGCCCGTGGAACTCGTTAAGCCAAACCTGCCCGCCCATTCGTTGAGCCTTGCGATGCCGAGGCGATTCGCGACCTCGAAGAAGTAATAGTTGCAGGAGTTCTGTATGGCCTGCACGATTGTTTGGTCTTGATGCTTTGCACTGTTTGACGTCCAACAGCGCGGCATACCCACGGTGGTATATTCGGTGCGATCTTCATTGTACATTCGGTACTTGTAATAGTCGTCGATCTCCTCTTCGAGACCGATGACTCCCTCACTTAGCCCGGCAATACCTGTGACCATTTTAAAGATAGATCCCGGCGCGAGCTTTGCAGAAATTGCTTTGTTGCGCATGGGTGTTGTTTCCTTTGACCACTCGCTGTCAAACAACAGTTCAAATTGATCATCCGTAAGACCTTGTATGAACCAGTTGGGATCAAACGACGGATATGAAGCCATGGAGAGGATATCCCCGTTGTTCACATCCACCACCACTATGGCGCCTGTTTTTGCGGTGTTAATTTTAGAAGTATCACCATCGGTCCTATCGAAATAGACTCCGTCTTTATCCTCATTTATCGCCTTTAATTCGTCGGCGTTGATGGTTGCGATAAGATTCTCTAGCGCTGTCTCCGTGACGCTTTGGAGTTGTATATCGATGGTACTCATCACATCGTCGCCGTTAGTGGCAGGTGTATACGAAACCTCTTTTATGATGCTGCCGTTTTTATTGACTACCACAACGCGCTCACCTTGATGCTCTGTAACAGATCCCGTAAGATATTGCTCCATGGAGGCCTCAAGGCCGGATGCACCGACGAGATCATTATAGGAATAGCCTTGGTTCTTGACCATTTCCTCGGTAGCGCTGCGGCTCAAGTAACCCACAATATGTGCAGCGCTCTCACCGCGCGGATAAACGCGTGTGGTGCTCTGTGAGGTCTGCACGCCCACGAGTTCGCTTGCGCGCATACTGATTTCAGATACCGTTTCGAGGCTCACGTCGTAGGCGATTACGATAGGCTCGTAAGCGCGGTAGTTGTTGAGGTTAACTTCCTGTCTTATGGATATGACCTTAATTGCATCTTCAAAGGAAACATCCTCGGGGATGCACCACGATGCACGAAGGAAGTTGTACATATATTCAGCTGTTGGCCATTTAGTGATATCCCATGTGCTTTCGTCTTCCGGGTCCTGATCCTTAGGAATCTTTATGTACATCGCGTCGAGAAAGTTTTTATAGCGCCATTTCACGGCGGCTTCACTCGTTACACCCCACTCGTAATAATACGCGCCTTGCTCATCCCGACGGATGTAGGAGGTATCAATCACCTTACCGGCATTTCGTTCGATGATTTCTATGGCGGAAAGGAGCGATTCGGTATATATGGCAGAGTCGTACGTGGTGCGGTTATCGGCGTCGCGCAAAAACTCGACGTTATAGCTTGTTTTAGAGTATGCGAGCACAATTCCGTTGCGGTCGAGTATCCTGCCGCGGCTGCCTTTCACGTATATGGTGCGGGTGGACCTATCCTCCGCCTCCTCGGTAAATACAGCACCCTGCGCAAGCGTAAGCGTGCCCAGTTTATAGACGAGCGCGCCCATCATACCAAGCAGAATACATGCCGTTATTAAAAATCTTGGAACAGTTTTTTTCATGATTACCTCATATTTTTAAGCGGAGCGGACGGGTATTATCCACCCCTACAGGAGGGCGGGGTATACGCGGGCGGATAATATCCGCCCCTACAGCGGTTCGGGAGCAGGGCTCCCGAGAGCTCCCGGGATTATTAAGGGGGCACGACCCCTCCTCGCGGAAATGGAGATACGCTATTTCTGCGAAAGGCGAAGCCGCCTATAGCCTATGTTCCGCACGCCGTCCCACCTGCCGCGCAAACGCGCGCTTTAGGAATGCGTGTACCACCATGCTAAGTGCCGCGCTTAACAATACCGATGGTATTATGTAAGAAAGCAGCATATCAAAATACAAGTACGTTCCGCCTAATAACTTAAGCGCGAGCGCCATAATATGCTCCTTTACAAGCGCTGCTCCCGCAACGACGACTGCAGGCAAAATGACATTATCCGCATAATACTTTTTATACAGTATCCCGCCCAGCGCCCCCGCAAGCATATAGCTCATTGCAGCAAGTCCCATGGGCTTGTTAAACATAACATCCATAAAAAGACCGCCTGCAAGCCCAATAAGAGATGCGGGCAAGCCCCCCATGAGTACGCCAAGCGACACTACAACTACGAGCATCGTATCAGGCCTTGCCCCCGCGATGTTGAAGGTATTAAAAAAGACGGAATCGAGATGGACGGCAATCAGCATCGAAATCGCAATATAGAGGTTTCTCACGGCGTTTCCTCCGCATTTTCCGCTTGAACGTCTATAAGCACCATTACCTCTTCAAGGTGTTTAAAATCCACTGCGGGCTCCAAAATCGCATTGCCCGCTTCTGCGTCGGTGCTTTGGCGCGACACCTCTATAACGGTGCCTACCATCACACCCTTGGGGAAGATACCGCCGATACTGTTGGTCATGATAACATCCCCCGGGACAAGGTCGCTCCCAGCGGGTAGATAATAAAGCTCCAAGAGCTCGCTGCCGTCACCTGAAAGTAGCCCGCGCACCATACCGTTATCGCGCGTGCGCTCCACCATAACGCTTGCATAGGAACGAGTATCTATGATGGCGGTGACCTTGCTCCATGTAGCCCCCACTTCCGTTACCCTGCCCACAAGCCCTGCTGCTCCAATAACAGGCATGTCCTCCTCTACGCCACGGTTGCGACCGGCATTTATTGTAAAGACGTTGAACCACAGGCCTTGATCCTTAGCAATCACGCGTGCGGTCACATAGGAATTAAACTCCTGCTCTTCGACATAGTTTAAAAGTCCACGGAGCCTTTCGTTCTCCTGCTTCGCTTCCTCAAGCTGCTGTTCAATTTGCTCAGACTGTGCAAGCTTCACCTGCAGCTGAGCATTTTCTTGATCGGCGTCTGTGGTTTTAAAAATGCGCTGGAAGAACCCGGTTATGGCAGATGATGCGCTCGCCGCAAAGCTTTGTACGGGGGTTGTCACGGTGCCTACTGCGTTTTCTACCCATGTTACGGTACGGCTGCCGGAGGTCGCAAGCGCGAGGATGCCAAGTAAAAGCGCTGCGATCAGCAAAATGAGCAATGGCTTGTTTTTGAATAAGCCCCGCATCCTCTAGCCTCCCAAGCGATGAAATTCCGCGTACAGCGGGTCAAACGACGTAGTTTCGACATTACTTCGACGTCATTTTATTATAATAAGAAGCGCCGCCGCGCGCAAGGCACAGCGGCAAAATGTCACATACTGTTCATCTGCCAAATGATAAGGAAAAACGCACTGCGAAGGCATTTGCGTGACTACATGGATGCCTCTTCTTCAGCGGTCCTCTGTTCAAGCACGCTTGTTATACCGCTCAAATCGGATAGAGCAAGAAGTGCACCTAGCGCAACGCAGTCAAACGCATCCTGCGCCACGCTAACACGCACGCCTGTTTCCCTCGCGATAAGAAGGTCGATGTCCTTAAGGAGTGCACCGCCGCCCGAAAGCGCGATGCCGTGCTCCATCACATCGCCCGCAAGCTCCGGCGGTGTTGAGGCGAGCGTGGTCTTTACCGCCTCCACTATCTCACGAAGCGGCTGTATGATGGCGCGGTTGATTTCGCCCGATGTAATCACAATGCTTTCCGGCAATCCCGTTTCGCGGTTGCGTCCGCGTATCTCCATATGCTCCGCACCTCCCAAAACTGCACTGCCAATTGTCTTTTTAATATCCTCCGCCGTTCGCTCACCTATAGCGACATTGTATTCGCGCGCGACATGCGAGATGATAGCCGTATCGATATGCACACCGCCTGTCCTTACGGAGTTATACGAGGCAACACCGCCTAAAGCTATTACAGCCACATCCGTTGTACCGCCGCCGATATCCACAATCATAGAACCAACCGCGTCATATACCGGAAGATCCGCGCCGATGGCCGCAGCCATAGGTTCATCCATGAGCATTACCTCATGTGCACCTGCGCCCTTCGCGGCATCGAGAAGCGCTCTTCGCTCCACGCCTGTCACACACATGGGCAAGCATAGCATCAACCTTACGCCAAACATACCTATACGCCGACCGAGCGCTTTTTCCATATAAAAGCGCAGCATGGTGGCAGTAAGCTCAAAATCAGCCACAACACCGTCGCGCATGGGATAGATTACGTTGATACCGCCCGGGGTGCGCCCGAGCATTTGAATGGCTTCCTTTCCCACAGCGAGTATCTCACGCCTCTTACCCGCGGATACCGCAATAGCACTCGGCTCACGAAGCACAATCCCCCTGCCCTTGATAGCAATTAGCGTGTTGACTGTTCCGAGATCTATGGCGATGCTCGGCGCAAACAGGCTAAGAAGCTTCGATTTAAACATAAATACCTCCCAATAATCTCCTGTCAGTTATTGGAAAGTATGTCCACTTCAACGTTATGTATACACCTGTCGAGTTTGTACAAACCATATAGGCGTGCTATGATACATGGTAAGGAATTTTTCTTCGGAGGGCTTTTATGCAGCTTGTTTTGGCCTCAAGCTCCGCGCGCAGGCGAGAGCTTATGGAACTGGCCGGTTATGAATTTACCGTTTATGTGAGCGACGCGGACGAAACGACCGATGTTGCAGATCCTGCCGTTTTGGTGCGCGAGCTCGCGCTAAAGAAAGCGCTCGCCGTTAAACAGGAGCTTAATGCACCCTGTTGCGTAGTCGGTGCGGACACGGTTGTAGTTATAGACGATACAATCATTGGCAAGCCCAAGGATGAAGCGGACGCATTTCGTATTTTAAAGACATTGAACAACCGCACACATACCGTTTACACAGGGCTTTGTGTTGCCTGCGGTGCGGACGAGCCGGAGGTTTTTTGCGACGCGACGCGCGTAACATTCATGGACCTAAGCGATGAGGAAATCTGGCGCTATATAAAAACAGGTGACCCCATGGATAAAGCGGGTGCCTACGGTGTACAGGGTGCCGGCTGCGTGCTCGTAAAGCGTGTGGATGGCTGCTATTTCACCGTGATCGGACTCCCCATGCCGGTGCTTTATAAAGCGCTTCGGGAAAAAGGGATTATGCCGATGAAGGCAAAGGCGAGATAAGGCGGAAGTACCTACGCGTTTTTATCGCAAAGTCGGATAATATGCGCCGTAAGTGCGTGTAAATAGCCAAATATTTGCGGAGCGGTGGGTATGCCGCTCGGTGATATATTGACCTGTGTAGGGCAAGAGCTCAGCTCTTGCCGCGGTCCTATAATCGGTAAGAGCAGAGCCTTTGCCCCGCATGCACAATGATGTTTTACCTTTTGAGCCTGTGAGTCCGCCGGGTTCAGCATCCGTCAAGTGTTATTCGGCTCCCCAACCTCCTTCAGGCTGCACAAATTCGTCATATCCGTCCAAAAAGCTATGGATACCGTCTTTATCACGGTAGCTGATAATGGTTTCAAGGTTGATGTTTTCTACACTCGCAAAGATATTTTGCTCAATCTTCGGGCTTATTTTGCGAAAACGCTTGATAAGCTCCTTCATCTCCTGCCGCTTCCCGCCTCCTCCGCTATCACCGAGAACGCAGTTTTCCGTAAAACGGCATGCGCATTGAATGAATTTTAATTCATTATAATGACACCATGCCTTGATATCGGCTTCTTTTACCATGTACATAGGGCGGATAATCTCCATTTTTGCGTAATTGGTGCTGTGGAGCTTAGGCATCATCGTACGCATCTGCCCGCCATAAAGCATGCTCATGAGAATGGTTTCAATCACGTCGTCAAAATGGTGCCCGAGTGCAATCTTGTTGCACCCAAGCGCTTGCGCACGGCTGTAAAGCGCGCCGCGCCGCATTCTCGCGCAGTGATAGCAAGGCGAGCGATCATCTTTTTCTACAATCTCAAAAATATCGGTTTCAAAAATCTTAACGGGTAACCCCAAAAGCGCTGCGTTTTCTTCCACGCGCCTACGGTTTTCAGCGTTGTACCCGGGGTCCATTACAAGGTATTCAATATCGAACTTGACCGGCCCATGCCGATGAAGCTCCTGCATGCACTTGGCCATCAAAAACGAATCCTTACCACCGGAGATACAGATGGCAATCTTATCCCCTTCGAGTACAAGCTTGTAGCGCGCTACGGCATCCACAACTCCGCGCCATATCACGGGTCGGAATTTTTTGATGATGCTGCGTTCGATTTCCTGTAACCTATCCATTAACGTTGCTCCAATTTCTTCATGCAGGCTTCTAACGCCTCCAAAAACGAAGTGATCTCCGCATCCGTCGTAAATCTGCCCGTACTGACGCGTACGGTGGAAAGCGCACGTTTGCGGTCCGCTGTTAGCGCTAACACCGGCCTTGAAACCGACTTCGGCGCTGTACAGGCGGATTTGCCGGAAAGAGAAAATCCCATTTCTCCAAGCAGCGAGATAAGCTCGGGTGCATCCTTACCGACAAGGCTGAAATTAAAAATGTATGGAAGCGAATCGGCCGGGCTGTTCACCATAACGTCTCGACGGCCGGAAAGTACCTTTCTTAGAGTCGCGCTATGCGTTCTTGCACGGGCGAGATTTTGCTCCATTTCCCCGTATGCTAATAAAAGCGCCGTTTCCGTGGCGGCGATGAGCGGCAAAGCGGGCGATCCGCTCCGAAACGCAGTGGTACTTATACCGCCGTTCATCTGCGGTTCTACCATAATGCCCGGCCGCATCACAAGCGCGCCTGCGCCGTTTGGACCGTAGAACTTATGTGCTGCAAAAGTAAAAAGGTCTGCCGTTTGAAGAGCAACAGGGATTTTGCCCACCGCCTGCGTAGCGTCTACATGAAAGAGTATATTTGGGAAATGCGATTTAAGAAATGTACCGATTGCATCGATATTTTGCACAACACCGGTTTCTCCATCGGCATAGCATATGCTCACAAGCAGCGTATCCTCGGAAACAAGCGATGCAAGGCTTTCAAGATCTACCCTTCCATATTCATCAAGCTCGGCGTATTCCGTTTCATATCCCTGTGTCGCTAACGCTGCCATCGGGCCGTGCACGGAGGAATGCTCAAGCCAAGTCGTTACGATATGCTTTGCGCGGCATCGACTGCCCGCAACACCCTTTATGGCAAGGTTATTCGCCTCAGTCGCACCGGAGGTAAAAACAATTGTATGCTCTGGGACGCCCAGAAGAGTAAGGATATTCTCAGAACATTGTGCAAGCCTTTTTGCGGCCAAAACACCCATTGGATGATGCGAATTCGGGTTTCCGATAAATGTGCGCGCAGTCTGCGCGAATGTGTCGATTGCATCTTCGTGCATAGGAGTATCCGCAGCATAATCGAGATAAACCATAGGGACAGCTCCTTGTTTCAGCCTCGCATGGATTTTGCGAGCTCGTAGATTAAGATTCCCGCTGCGACCGATGCATTAAGGGATTCTGCAAGCCCGTACATAGGCAAGCGGTATTTTTCACAGTCTTGCGCAACTTCGTCGGATACGCCGCTCGATTCGTTTCCTATTACAAGTACCGTACGTTTTCCAACCTTTGGTAAAACACTTTGGCCCTTCAAATGTCCGCAGACGAGCATAAATCCCTGCGCCTTAAGCCGTTTTAGTTCCTCTTCGAGTTGCCCTGACCAAACGGGAATATGGTAAATGGATCCCATCGATGCGCGAATGGGCTTAGGCGCGTAAGGGTCAGCGCAGCCCGCACCCAACAAAAGCCCGCTTGCACCCATAGCATCTGCTGTTCGCAAAATGGTGCCGAGGTTGCCGGGGTCCTGTACGCGGTCGAGCGCTACGATAAGCCCCTCGGGATAGTATTCCGGTATAGGCGTTTGCGGCGTATACACGGTTGCGCATACCCACTGCGGTGTATCGGTATTGGTTAGGCTTTCCATTACGGCACGCTTTACGATATGCACCTGCGCACCGCTTCCTGTGAGCACAGCTGCCATGAGCTCATGCCCTTCTTCTATAAACGCCTCCGAAAACCGCGCGCACGAAATTACAGCCTCCCGCACGAGCTTTTCTCCCTCAATGAAGTGGAGCCCTTGCTCGTCTCTGCCCTTTCTTTGCGCCAGCGCCCTCGCGCGTTTCACGTTTTCATTGCGTGTGCTTTCGATTACCATACGGTTCCCCTTTTGAATACGATTCTATTTTTATATTATACCATAGTTGCTGTGCAACTATGGTATAATGAAACGATTTGAACAGACAAAGAGGGTATCACCTATGAAGCTTATCTATAAAGGCAAGTTCGACGGGAACCCCGCATCCATCCCCTGCTGTGAGCACATGCCGGGAGCGGTGAAGTTTAAGGAATTTGACGACCCGAAAAAGATGACGTTATTTGCAAACCTCGTTGCGCTTTTGCTCCTCTTTGTTTTATTGGGTCTGTTTTTTCTGCGCATCGGCAGTATTGTGTTCTCGTTATGGGGCTATGTTTTACCTCTACTTACCATGTTCCCCCACGAATTTTTGCACGGACTGTGCTTTAAAAAAGAGGTTTATCTTTATACCTACTTTAAGCAGGGTGCCCTGTTTGTTGTCGGCCCGGAAACGATGAGCAAACGACGCTTTATCTTTCTGTCGCTGCTGCCGAATATGGTATTCGGCTTCCTCCCGTACATAGCTGCGATGCTGTTCCCTCAACTTGAAAACTTAGGCGTATTCGGGGCAGTTTGCATTGCTATGGGTGCGGGCGATTACTACAACGTATTTAATGCCGCAATGCAAATGCCCAAAGGTGCAAAAACGTATATGCATCAATTCAACTCGTACTAGTATATACCTTAAGTTAGGGGCATTGAACCTATGAAAAACAAAAAGAGCACGGGCATTTGCCTGCGCTCTTTCTACTTAGCTGTGTTTTTACGCTTCAAGCGCTTTTGTTGCGACTTCGGCGAGTTCCTTGAATGCTTTCATATCAAAGATTGCCAAATCGGCGAGAACCTTGCGGTTCACATCCACGCCCGCACGCCTCAAACCGTTGATTAGGCGGCTGTAGTTCATGCCGCAGAGCCTTGCGCCTGCATTGATACGGGCGATCCAGAGCTGACGGTATTCGCGTTTTTTGAGCTTACGACCAACATACGCGTAAGCCATGGACTTCATGACTTGCTGCGACGCGGCGCGATATTGCTTGCTCTTGGCTCCCCAGTAACCCTTGGCGAGCTTAAACACCTTGCGGCGTTTCTTAACGGCATTGACTGCTCTTTTAATCCTGGCCATGGTTCATTTCCTCCTTCTCACTTATACGGAATCAGCTCGCGGATTTTCCTGGCCTCGCAATCGGCGATGTAGCCGGTCTGCCGCAAACTGCGTAAACGTTTGGTGGTTTTCTTGGTCAGGATATGGCTTTTGTACGCCTTACCGCGCTTGATCCTGCCGGACTTGGTAAGGCTGAACCTTTTCGCAGCGCCCCTATGGGTTTTGATCTTGGGCATGGGG
This sequence comes from Bacillota bacterium, assembly GCA_023458355.1. Taxonomy (GTDB): domain Bacteria; phylum Bacillota; class Clostridia; order Christensenellales; family CAG-138; genus UBA7707. The sequence goes on along the minus strand of JAEWZS010000267.1, from coordinate 1,065 downwards.
GGTTTCCTCCTGTCGTGTATGTTAGTTAGTTTTGGGGGGCAATATCATGAACATGTTGCGGCCTTCCTGTTTTGCAGGGCGATCAATCGCAGCATGGTCCTTGACCATTTCGTAGAACGTGTTCATTACATCAAGGCCGATGTCGCCATGCCTTGCCTGACGGCCTCTGAAACGGATAGAGACCTTCACCTTATCGCCGTTCTGAAGAAACTTCGTACAGGCTTTGGACTTTACTTCCATGTCATGCACGTCGATAGTGGCAGAAAGCCTAATCTCCTTCAGTTCAACGATTTTCTGGTTCTTGCGCTGTTCTTTCTCGCGCTTGCCCTGCTCAAAGCGATACTTGCCGTAGTCCATGATTTTGCATACAGGCGGCGTCGCCTGCGGCGCAATCTCGACCAGGTCAAGCTCTGCTTCTTCCGCCATTCTCATCGCAACATCGAGGGCTACAACGCCCTGCTGGTTTCCCTTATCATCGATGAGCCTGACTTCCTTGTGGCGGATCTCCTCATTGATCAGAAGTTCATCCTTGGGTATAACGGACACCTCCATACAAAATAATATAGCGCGTGCAAAAGCACCCGCTATACAATCAAACACATAAAGGTTATACTGTGTTGTTTGCCAAATTTACCGCGCCTGACAAATCGCCGGCGGGTGAGAAGCGGGACGCCTCTGCTTTGCCTTACATATTATATGCACCCGCAATACGTTTGTCAAGATATTTTTCACAATTGGTCATTCGTTTTTCGGTTAATCCGCGTTATCCGTTACCCACTTCGCGATGGCAGAAAGCACATCTCGGTTGCGGAGCCACATGTTGTAAAACTCGTTTTCGGGGAGTGGTGCTGCGCGTGTACCAATCTCTATGGTAAGGGACGGGATATTCATTTTGTAGCTTGCCCAGTCCTTATAGCCGCCGAAGGAGGAGCCGTCGTCATCCTCAAGCTTATAGGCACTTATTAAAGAAACGGCCTGTGCAAGGCTTAAGGAGGCTTCGTTTACGGGTGAATTGGGACCGAACTCCCAGTAGATCATGCTGCCTGTCGAGTGGTAGCTCACAGT
>JAEWZS010000266.1 GCA_023458355.1 Bacillota bacterium | reverse complement strand
GACGCTATAAAAAATACCATCGCAGAAAGGTTGTTAAAGAGATGAGCATCGATTCTCAAAACCTGAAGATTTTTGCTATACTTGAGCAAATAGAGCAGACCATCGAAAACAGCCCCCGCCCCAAAATTGGAGGCGGTAACAAGCGTCTTGTGGATGTGGATGAGATTATGGACCTTATGGGCGATCTTAAGGTAACCATCCCTGAGGATATCCGCCGCGCGAACAGCGTGATGCTTGAAGCACAGAATATGACCGATAATGCCGCCGATCACGCGCGCGACATGGTGGAGAAGGCCCAGCGACAGGCGGATAAGCTTATAGCTGACGCCAACAGTACTTCACAGCAAATGGTCGTAAAAGCGAAGGACGAATACGAGCGCCTCGTCAGCGAGGATGAAATTTATCTAGAGGCACAAAAGCGCTCTCAGCTTCTCGCGGCCAAGGCGGAGTTTAACGCCAATGTTGTATATGAGAATGCCAAGCTGTATGCCGATCAAGTTCTGCAGGATCTCGAACGCTTCCTTGTGGAATATGAGCAACTTGTTAAGCAAAACCGCAAGGATCTAGACGCGCGCGCGCCGCAGCCGCAACCCGTACAGCAAGCCGCTTCGACAGCTTCCGTATCAAGGTCTGCTGCACCGGTTGCAGCACCCATAAAGCCTGCCGCGAAGTCTCTCTCCGTTAAAAAGCAGCCTGATGAAGACTATGACGACGAAGATTTTGATGATGATGAAGAGGAACGGGGCGGCGGGTTTTTGAGCAGCCTGTTCGGACATAGGAAAAAGAAGATCGAAGACGAAGACTTCGATGAAGAAGAATGAAAATTTAATCAATATAAACATATACGGGAGGCGATTGCCTCCCATATATGTTTATTGGCCGGTTCGTTTTTTTTGCCGCCTGCGTTCTGCCGCTGCCGACCAAAGCGCCACCGTCGCCACGCCTAAAAGAGATGCGGCAAAGATCATGGCGGAAGAAAGCGCATTGTTTACCGCCAGTTCCTGCGCGAACGGCTCAAATACCGTTGCGGCGTCCGAGACGAAAAGGGGGGTTAAAAGATGCGCTGCAGCTGCTGCAATAAATCCCTGTGCAAGTTTACGCGCAAGGTAGCTTTTTGCATGGATACGTGCAAAACCCGAGGACTGCGCCATAACGCAAATCCCGCCGAACGAGAAGAAAAATGCGGCGGACGCAGCTACGGTACGAACAGGCAAATCTAGGGCACTCAGCGCCTTGCAGCCGTTGGTAACTTCGACAAAGCCCATAAGAAGCGCTCGAGCAAGCCCTTTAGGCGCTCCTAACAACCCCAACAGCCACTCGAACGGGTACGCTAGGATTGTGAGTATTCCTGTGACGGAAAGAAGCTCTAAAAGCACCATGAATAAAATAACAGTAGCGCAGATGTTGAGCAATGCAAGCATAGAGGAACTGATCGACGAAAACAGCGCTGTGGAGAATGGCTGCTCTAAAAGTGGATTTGCGTTTTCCGCACGTGGGTTACGGTGAAGCGCGAAAGGGAGACAGAGGCCAAGTGCAATCAACTGCGCAAAAATGATGGGTAATGCGATCTTTGAAATGCCGATCATGGAAGTTGCGAAACTCCCGTAGATAAACATGGGGCTAATCATATTAAGCGTAGCACAAAGCGGCGTAGGGGCCTCTTCATAGCCGTACGCCTCGCCACATAGTTTTGCACCCGAAGGTGCACCGGAAATAAAACTCAGCGCGATGAGCCCAAACGGTGTTGCAGCAGATAACAGACCGGTTGCACGAAGAAGCGAGGTACAGATAAAGAACGGCAATAGAGCTGGCATCAAGGAGTTGAGCCATACATCAAAACCCGCGCGTGCCGCTCGCATTGCCGAAGCGTTGAAAGCGACAAGCAGCGCACATGTGAGCACACAGATTAAAAAGATAATTCTTTTAAAACGCATATACATCGGTACATATCTATGTCCGATAAATACATTTCATACGATGATAAGCGGTGCTTCATAATCAAACGCTGCGTATTTACGGCTTTTTTGTGCGAGAGGAAATATATCCGCTGCTCGCATATCGATATCATGGAGCCGCTTTGCGTTCTCAGGCAGTTCCGATGTGTCCTTAAAGCGCGTTACTACGGGTAAAGAAGCGCTTTTGCCTAAAGAATTAAGCAGAGAAATAGAATCCTTTCTTATGCCTAAAACGCGGATATAGGGAAGTGCTAAGTGATAAATATCGCTCGTAATACCCAAAAGCGCATAGATGAGGATACGTCTGAGCCGTGCAAGCGTATAACGTTTGGTTTTTATAAGGCTTAATAGTTCTCTATAATCACTTGCCTCTCGTGCGCAGCGGTACAACACGTTTTCAAGGCCTTCGTTTACATCAGGCAATCGCATTAGCTCCTCGTGGTTCATACGCCGTAGAGCATATAACACGGCATCGGATAGGCAGTCCTGCCTATAGGGTACAATGCCATCGGCGGTCTGTTGTACGATCTCAGAAAATACGTTTTCGGGTAAATAGGCGTATAGTACATCCGTTTCACCGCCTAAAACCAAGCGCCGTAATTCTGAGGCACTTGCAAAGGCTCCTCGTGTATGCCTTGCATCGTGTGATACACCTACTCGCTTGATGGCATAAGACTTAATATGCGGTGCGAATTTTTCGATTGCCCGCAGGTACTCAACACCTAAAATATCGTTTGGCATAGAGGCGGCCTCTGCTAAACGTCCACCATGACGCTCGGCGAATGCTTTGCTTCTTGCACTTGGAAACGACATGCCTTGTTTCAAATTCTTAAGAAGTATTTCTTTATGCGCTGCAGTTTCATCATCGGCGAGTGCAGCCATTTTTTTAACCTCTAAAATATCGCCTGATTCGCTGCCGAAACACAATGCGTCCACAAGCCCTGAGCCACTCAAAATACGCACAGCGCCTTCAGCAAATCGTTCTGCCGCAGCGCAGGCGTATATTGTGGGCAGTTGCAGTACCATGTCCGCACCGTTTTGGAGTGCCCACCTCGTGCGTGAGTATTTATCGAACATGGCGGCTTCACCGCGCTGCACAAAGCTGCCGCTCATAACGACTACGACGTGCTCGCAGCCCGTTACGCATCGTGCTTGCTGCAGCTGGTAGCTGTGTCCGTTATGAAAAGGGTTATATTCGGCAATCACGCCTGTGCAATTCGGCATAACAGCGCTCCTTATTGGTTATAAGTTATAAAACTATTATAGAGCAGGGCGGGCCTTTTCGTCGAGCGGGCAATCAGAAAGTGATTTGCCCGAATATATACCATTCCTGCATGCAATTATGTTATAATGCAGGAGAAACTTCGTTTTTAAATTGGTTATGAAGGAGTTAGCGGGAAAATGTCGATTATGGACCGTATCAAGGCCGAGGCAAAGGCCGATGTGAAGCACGTACTGCTGCCGGAAGGCTCTGAGGAGCGCACCATTCAGGCTGCGCGTATCATCACGGACGAGGGCATTGCGAAGGTGACCTTGCTCGGTGATGCTGCGGAGATTTTGAAGGAAGCAAATCGGCTCAATGTAAACCTAAGCGGAGTAAGTATTGTGGACCCCAAAGAATCTCCGGACTATGCCGCTTATACCGAGCAGTTTTATGAAATGCGCAAGGATAAGGGCGTTACATCGGAAAAGGCGGCAGCGACCATGAAGAACCCGCTTTTCTTTGCCGCGATGATGATTAAAAACGGACGTGCCGACGGTATGGTGGCGGGTGCTCTTTGTACAACGGGTGATACGCTTCGTCCGGGTCTACAGATTATTAAAATGAAAAAGGGCATCTCTGTGGTATCAAGCTGTTTCATCATGGAGGTGCCGAATGCATCTTATGGCGATAATGGGATTCTCGTATTTGCCGACTGCGCTGTGAATCCCTGCCCGACAGCGGAGCAGCTTGCAGCCATTGCCGTATCTTCTGCCGAAACCGCAAAAGTGCTTTGTAAAATGGATCCGCGTGTAGCCATGCTTTCATTTTCTACCAAAGGCAGCGCACAGCATGAGCTTGTCGATAAAGTCGTCAAGGCGACAGAACTCGTGCACGAGCTTGCACCTGAACTAAATGTAGACGGCGAACTGCAGGCCGATGCCGCGCTTGTAAAAAAAGTTGGCCAACTCAAATCGCCCGGCAGCGCTGTGGCAGGCATGGCAAACGTACTTATCTTTCCGGATCTCCAAGCGGGCAATATCGGCTACAAGCTTGTACAGCGTCTTGCAGGTGCGCAGGCAATCGGACCCGTTTGCCAAGGCTTCGCAAAGCCCATCAACGATCTTTCACGCGGTTGCAGCGTAGAGGATATAGTATGCGTTACGGCCATTACCGCCGTGCAGGCGCAAGGTCTTGAATAAACGATAAGAAAGGGAACAGAAGAATGAAAGTACTTGTGGTTAACGCTGGAAGCTCCTCTCTTAAATACCAGCTCATGGAAACGAATACCGGTGATGTGATTGCTAAGGGCATTTGTGAGCGTATCGGACAGGATGCTTCAAAGACCACCTATAAGCCGACGGGAAAAGAACCGCGCGTGTTCAACGATACACTCAAGGACCACACAGCCGCCATCAAGCTCGTACTTAACGCGCTCATAGATACTGAGATTGGCGTTATAAAGAGCATGAAGGAAATCGATGCAGTAGGCCATCGAATCGTGCATGGCGGCGAAAAATTCAAAACCTCTGCACTCATCGACGATCATTTTATCGAAGCGGTAGAAAAACTCAACGAGCTTGCACCACTCCATAACCCTGCAAACCTTATGGGCGTTCGCGCCTGCAAAGCGGTCATGCCAAATGTTCCCATGGTAGGTGTGTTCGATACGGCTTTCCACCAATCCATGCCTCCGACCGCATTCATGTACGGCTTACCTTACGAAGCCTATAGCGAGCTCCTCGTCAGGCGCTATGGCTTCCACGGCACCTCGCATTATTTCGTTTCCCAAAAAGCCATCGAAAAACTTACTGCTCTTGGCATCAAGCCCGAGGATTCAAAGGTCATTACCTGCCACCTGGGCAATGGTTCGAGCATTGCCGCGGTAATGGGCGGAAAGTCCATCGATACCTCCATGGGCTTTACGCCTCTTGAAGGTGTTCCTATGGGTACGCGCAGCGGCTCCATCGACCCCGCAATCGTGTTCTATCTCATGGATAAGCTCAATATGGACTGCAATGAGGTGAGTGCATACCTCAACAAAAAGAGCGGCATGCAGGGTATTTCGGGTCTGTCGAGTGACTTCCGCGATTTGGATGACGCCTCCATGGCCGGTAACGAGCGCGCGAAGCTGGCGGTCGATATGTTTGCCTACGCCGTGAAGAAATACGTCGGCGCATATGCCGCTGCCATGAATGGCGTGGACGCCATCGTGTTTACGGCAGGCGTTGGTGAGCATGATGGTGCGGTGCGTGAGAAAGTGCTGCAAGGACTTGATTATCTCGGTGTGGATGTGGACGTTGAGTTCAATCGCAACTTCCCGCGCGGTGCAGAGGCGGAGCTGTCTACGAAGGCAAGCAAGGTAAAGGTGTACGTCATTCCCACCGATGAGGAACTCGTTATTGCACGCGATACCGCAGCCATTGTCGGCTCGAATAAATAAAAGCTGTTGACAAACAATAGTACAACGGATAAAATATTCAAGGTTATGAGGGATGTTATGAAGCTCAACATAGCCGAACAGCTCAAGAGTATAGGGAAGATAAAGCATGCGGAGTTTTCCGAAACACTTGAGCCGCTCTCCTTTGGCGGAAGAACGGTATCGTTTATATCGCCGATTTACATAAAGGTCGATTTTGTTTATGACGGAAATGGCTTTCAAGTGAACGGCAAACTTGATACCACGCTCGCCTCGGAATGCTCGCTTTGCGGCAATCCGTTTGAGGAGGCTTTCGGTTTTTCATTTTCGGAACGCTTTATGAAGGACCCCTCCGAGGAAGACGAGGTATATGAATATCGCGGCGAAGAACTCGATTTTAGCCGCATGGTAGAAGATCTCATCTTTCTCAATCTGCCTCTTAGCAGCGTGTGCTCCGAAGGCTGTAAGGGCCTTTGCCCCGTTTGCGGATGCAATTTGAACTTAGTACAGTGCTCTTGTGCGCAAGACGAAACAATTAACCCGTTTTTGTCGCTCAGAACGCTGCGAAACGTCGATAAGGAGGTGTAATCATGGCGGTCCCCAAGAGAAAAACTTCAAAGGCTAGGCGCGATGCGCGCAGGTCGAGCCACTGGAAGCTGTCCCTCCCGGGTATTGTGGAATGTCCGCAATGCCACGAGCCGAAGCTGGCTCATAGGGTTTGCAAAAAGTGCGGCTTTTATGACGGTAAACAGGTCATCACACTCGAAACCGATAAGGCTAAGAACTGAAAAAGCATAACGCTTAGGCCTCCCTTAAAGGGAGGCTTTTTCTTTTGAACAAAGCGCTCGAACTTGCAAATGTGTTGTATGCCATATATACTGAGCATGGTTATACGGCATTTTTTATTTTATGGGGAAACGGGGAAAACACATGAAAATTGCAGTGGATGCATTCGGCGGCGACAATGCGCCGCAGGCTGTTGTCGAGGGCGTTGTACAATCGCTCCAAAAGGAAAAGGGCTTCGAAGTTATCCTCTTCGGCGATGAGGGAAGCATCGAAGCAGAACTTAAAAAGTACGAATACGATAAGTCACGCATACAGATTGTGCACGCACCCGATGTGGTAGGCTATGACGAAGCGCCAACTGTTGCCGTCAAGCGAAAAAAGGAGTCCTCTCTTGTCAAAGCGCTAGAGGCGCTGCGAGACAAAAATGCGGATGCGTTTGTTTCAGGAGGCAGCACGGGCGCTGTGCTTGCAGGCGCAACACTCATTGTAAGGCGCTTGAAGGGTGTGAAACGACCGGCGCTTGCGCCGCTTCTCCCAACCAGGCATGGAAGCTATGTGCTTTTAATCGACTGCGGCGCGAATGTGGATTCTAAGCCCTCGTATTTGCAGCAGTTTGCAGTGATGGCGGACGCTTATATGCGCGAAGTCGGGGATGTGAAAAAGCCCCGCATAGGGCTTATCAACAACGGTGCGGAAGCGGAAAAAGGCAACGAGCTCACCAAGGCTGCCTATCAGCTGTTAAAAAAGACGCCCGTTCATTTCACGGGCAACTGTGAGGCACGCGATATACTCTCCGGTGAATACGATGCCGTGGTGTGCGACGGCTTTATCGGGAATGTTGTGCTTAAATATACTGAGGGACTCGCTTTTACGCTCATGGGCATGATCAAGGATGAGCTCATGGCGGATACATTCTCTAAACTCGGCGCGGCTCTGAGTAAAAACGCCTTTATGCGTGTCAAGAAGAAGATGGATTATACCGAGTATGGCGGTGCGCCGCTTCTGGGTATCGACGGCTGCGTTATCAAGGCGCATGGAAGTTCAAACGGCAAGGCGTTTACCGCGGCGATACTTCAAGCAAAGCGATTTTACGAGGCAGGCGTAAACGCTGCGATCGCGCGTGCGGTCGAAGCTTTGCCCTCGATAGAGGATTGACAGCGCGGCAAGTTAAGGCTAAACTATTCAGGAAGAAATCATCCCTTTATTTTTCAGAATAGTCTTTGGAAAGGTGGTGCAACGTTTTGCAGTTTGAAAAAGTCCGTGCGATCATCGCAAAGCAACTCGATATCTCCGAGGAAAACATCAAGCCCGAATCCAGCCTCATTGAAGACCTTAAGGCCGATTCTCTCGATGTTGTAGAGCTGGTGATGGATCTCGAGCAGGAGTTCGACATCGAAATCCCCGACGATGAGCTTCCCCTCATTCGCACCGTGAACGATATCATCGGTTTCATTAACAAGAAAAAGTAATAAAATGCGCACAATACCCGCATCGAAGGATGCGGGTATTTGACATAAATGAGAATTTGGGAGAATTGTCGTGGATGCAAAAAGGGCGGAGCTTTTAGAAACGTTGCAGCAAAGACTCCAATACAGATTTCAGGATTTATCGCTTTTAAACGCTGCCCTGACGCACGCTTCTTACGTAAAGGGCGACGGAAGAGCCAGCATTTATAACGAACGGCTGGAGTTTTTAGGCGATGCAGTTACAGAGCTTTGCGTAAGCGAATACCTTTTTAAGCATTACCCCGATATGGACGAGGGAGGTATGACGCGCGCGCGTGCGCTGGCCGTTTATGAGCCTGCGCTTCATAAGATTGCCCTTGACTTGAGTCTCGGTGAGGTACTTTTATTAAGCCGCGGCGAGGAACACTCCGGAGGTCGCGAGAAGGCCTCCATTTTGGCGGATGCCATGGAGGCTGTAATCGGCGCGGTATATTTGGATGGCGGGCTTAACGCCGCGTCGTCCCTCATTTTGCGTTATGCAAAAAACAGCATTGCAGAAGCGGTTTCAGGCGTTGCGGATAAAGACTATAAAACCATGCTTCAGGAATATGTGCAAAAGCAGCGCCTTGGTAATGTGAACTATGTTTTCGCAGGTGCAAGCGGGCCGGATCACAAAAAAGTGTTTACCATGCGTGTTGATGTGGGCGGTAAGGCGATGGGAGAAGGAGAGGCAGGCTCTAAACAGGAAGCCGGGCAGCACGCGGCCAAGATTGCGCTCGAAAAGCTTACGGGTTCTATATAAAAAGCACATCGAAATATGGTAAAAAATTGCATTGCCTATACAACATATGGTACAATAAGCTGTAATTTATAAAGGTATGGTGCACGGATTTGCGGCTGACAAAACTGGAGATTAACGGCTTCAAGTCGTTCGCAAAAAAAACCGAGATAGAGTTTCAAGACGGTATCACGGCCATAATCGGCCCTAACGGCAGCGGCAAGAGCAATATTGCCGATGCTGTTCGTTGGGTTTTGGGCGAACAAAGTGCCAGAGCACTCCGGGGAACGCGTATGGAGGACGTTATTTTCAACGGCACCGAGCAGCGTAAGCCGCAGGCGTTTTGTGAAGTGACCCTTACGTTTGATAATACCGATGGCATGCTGCCCGTCGATTATTCTGAGGTATCCGTTACAAGAAGGATATACCGTAGTGGCGAAAGCGAGTACCTTCTTAATCGTACCGCATGCAGACTCAAGGATATCGCAGCGGTGTTTCGGGATACAGGCATAGGTAAAGAAGGGTATTCCATCATCGGGCAGGGTAAGGTAGAGGAAATACTCTCAAGCAAATCAGGCGCACGTCGCGCGGCGTTTGAAGAGGCTGCCGGTATATCAAAATATCGCGTCCGCAAAACTGAGGCTGAAAACAAGCTTGATGACACCAAGAAAAACCTCGTACGTCTTACCGACATATTAGAGGAACTAGCCCGGCAACTCGGTCCGCTCGAATCCGAAAGCCTTGCAGCGCGGGAATATTTGAAGTTACGCGACGAATTGAAGGAAATCGAAGTCAACCTCTTTTTATACCAGTACGATAAATTAAATGAACGTATCCAAAACCTTAAGGCCGGTTTAGCGCAGTTTGATGAAGAACTGCAATCGCAGGATGGTCTTTTTGCTGCGCTCAACGCTGAATGCGCCGATAAAGAGGAGAAGGAGCGTGCTGTAAGCAATACCATCAGCGCTCTTCAAAATGAGCTCCTAAAGCTTTCTTCGGGCGTTGAGTCACGCACGGGCGACTCGAAGGTGCTTTTAGAGCGCATAGAAAACGCTTTGCGCGAGCGTGAAAGGCTTGAGGAGTCAATCCGCGAAAGCGGCGGGAAACTCTGCATGTATCAGGCAAGCCTCGAGGCTCTTTCACAAAACATGGAGCAAAACCGCAAACGCTTTGAGGAAAACGAAGAGGAACTTGTTACGACCGAAGCCGAGCTTTCCGCGCAGAATGCGGATATTGAGCAAAAGGAAGCGCTTCTCGACAGCCAGAAAAACAGTATCATCGAGGCTATGAACCGCCTCGCGGACGCTAAAGGCCTGCTTTCGAGGTTTGAAGCCATGCAAGGTGCAATTTTAGAACGCGCCGCAGCTGTGGATGCAGAGGAAAAGGCGCTCCTTGAAAAGGACGAAAAGCTCGATGCGGAGGCAAAAGAAGCGAAGAAGGACTATGCTTCGCAAAAGGAAAAGCGCGACGCGCTTGACGCCGCGCACAAAAGCGCTATTGCAGCCTGCAACGAGCTTAACGTATCGCTTCGTTCCTTGCGCGAGGAAATGCGCCATATGGAGCAAACTCTGGAGGCGGAAAAATCACGTGTCAAGGTTTTAAGCGAAATGAAGCGTGCCCATGAGGGCTATTACGCCAGCGTTAAAAATGTCTTGCGCGACAGCGAGCGCGACATAGAGCTCAAAAAGCGCATAGAGGGCGTTGTAGCGGAGCTGTTGCGCGTGCCCGAGCAATATGAAACAGCAATTGAAATGACGCTTGGCTCAGCACTCCAAAACATCGTCACGCCTACTGAGCAGGACGCTAAGTATGTTATAGAATATCTTCGCAAACGGGATTACGGCCGTGCTACATTATTACCGGTCGCTGCGATGCGCGGCAGGCTTTTGAACGAGCACGAAAAAAACGCTTGCCGTGTGGATGGGTTTTTAGGCATTGCCTCAGAGCTTGTCGGCTACGATGAGCGCTACCGGGGCGTTATGGAAAACCTGCTTGGCCGCACAGTACTCGTTCGCGATATTGATGCAGGACTTGCCATTAATCGTACCGCGCATGGTGCCTTTCGTATCGCAACGCTTCGGGGTGATATCATCAATCCCGGAGGGTCTATGACAGGCGGTAGTACGCAAAAACGTGAGTTTAGCCTTGTTGGTAGGGAGCGCGAGATCGAAGAACTCACCGGCCGCATTGCCTCGTTTGATAAGCGTGTCGCTGAAAAGAATGCCGCCATGGAAAACGCAGCCGCGAAACTCGATGAGAAAAACGAGGAAATGCAGGAACTTTTGAAAAAACTCCACGAGCAAGATGTGGAACTCGCTGCGCAGAAGGAAAAGCTTGATATCGTACTCAAATATGTGCAGCAAAATCTCGACGCTATCGACCGCACGAGGCTCGAACGCTCGCAATTAAACGATAACCTCGAAGATATAAAAACACGGCGCAGCGAGGCGGAAGCTGCACAGCAAAGCTTGGAGCAGGGCAATGTGGCCACCCGCGAGGATGTAAGACTTACACAGGAGTCGCTTAATGCGGCACGTGGCTTGCAAGCGATTTCGGCCGAACGGCTGACACAGCAAAAAGTTGCCCGCATGTCGCTCGAAAAGGAGTATATATCTGCGCAGAATGAGCATAAAAGACTTTCAGCAGAGGCAGATGCTCTAAAGCTTGCCGTTGCTAAGGATCACCAAACAGCCGAAAATCTTTTGGCGCAGGTAAAGGAACTCAATGCGCAGCGAAGCAATTTGGGGTCGCGAATCGACGCTGAACGCAAAGACCTTGATGTACTGACCGAGCAGCTTCACGCACAGGAGGAAGAGCGGGAAAAGCACGTCCATGCACTCGATATAGCACGTGAGCGCCGTGAGAAGCTTTCTACAGAGCTAAATGACCTTCGTGAGCGCCGTCACAAAGCCGAAATCAACCAAAGCAAAGCCGAAATGGAATTAAAGGCGCAACAGGACAGGATATGGGAGGAATACGAACTTACTTACGAAAATGCTCTGCCGTTGCGCAAGCAGATCGCCGTCACCTCCTCACACATCCGTGCGGACGAGTTAAAGAAGCAGATACGTGCGCTTGGCGACGTAAATGTTAAATCTATCGAAGACTACAAGGCTGTTAAGGAACGACATGAGCATTTGAACGTCCAATGTGAGGATCTCCTCAAGGCTGAAGCGGATCTCCAAACACTCATCGGCGACCTTGTAGAAACCATGGCAGCGGAATTTAAAAAACAGTTCATGCGTATCCAGGAGAATTTCGGTGTGGTGTTCGCTGAGCTTTTTGGTGGCGGCAGGGCGGAGCTTATGCTTGCGGATGAAAACGATGTGCTCAACTGCGATATCGAGATTATCGCACAGCCGCCGGGTAAGAAGCTGCAGCTTCTAACGCTTCTTTCGGGCGGTGAACGTGCGCTTACGGCCATCGCGCTTTTATTTGCCATCCTCAAGCTTAAGCCAACAGCGTTTTGCATACTCGACGAGATAGAATCTTCTCTCGACGAGGCGAACGTGAGCAATTTTGCCGAATATGTACGCAACTATTCGGATGATACACAATTTATTTTGATTACGCACCGTAAGGGGAGCATGGAGGTCTGTGACACGCTCTACGGTGTAGCGATGGAGGAAAAGGGCGTTTCCCGTGTTGTTTCAGCTAAATTCAGCGAAACGGCATGAGCGCGTAAAGAACATGGAAAATAAAACAGGTTTTTTTGCAAAACTGAAACAAGGGCTTTCTAAAACCGGCGGTGGTATGCTTACCGCTGTTTTCTCGCGACCCGAGCGTGTGAACGAGACATTTTTCGAGGAGCTCGAGGAGGCTATGATTGTTGCCGATATGGGCTACGAAACGGCAGAAGAACTTCTTGATCGCTTACGTGACGTGGTTTCGCGAGATAAAATCAAGGAACGTTCCGAAGCAAAGACGGAGCTTATGCACATACTTGCTGATGCCATGCGTCCCGAAACGCCGTTTGCTGAGAGTAATGAAAGCATGGTGCTTTTAATTGTAGGCGTAAATGGAGTTGGGAAGACGACCTCCATTGGCAAACTCGCACACTATTACTATGAGGCGGGGAGAAAGCCGCTCATCGCAGCGGCGGATACATTTCGCGCGGCGGCTGCGGAGCAGCTCACCGTATGGGCACAGCGCGCCGAAACCCCTATCGTGAAGCATGGCGAAGGGGCTGACCCGGCAGCTGTGGTGTTTGATGCTATCGCCTCGTTTAAAGCTAAAAACCGCGATATTTTACTGTGTGATACTGCGGGCAGGCTTCACAACAAGAAAAACCTCATGAGCGAGCTTGAGAAGATACGCCGCGTAATCGCGAGGGAGCTTCCGGACGTGCGGGTGGAATCGCTTTTGGTACTCGACGCTACTACCGGGCAAAACGCGCTTTTACAGGCGAAAGCATTCGATGTAAGTACCGGCCTTACAGGTGTTATTCTCACAAAGCTTGACGGCACCGCCAAGGGCGGTGTAGCGGTAGCGGTTAAAAAAGAGTTGGGGCTGCCCGTACGCTTCGTAGGTGTGGGAGAGGGAATCGACGATCTCCGCCCGTTTGACCCGGATGCGTTTGCGCAAGCAATTCTATAAACCGTAGAGAGCATCATAAGTTCAAATTTATGACAAAAACGCGGGTTGGATGCTATAGAAGCATCCAACCCGCATGATCGTTAACGTGACCAATTAACCTATCTTCTGTATACCCGGTACGCTGTACGCCTGCGGCGCGCTGCGCGCCTGCGGGCCTTACGCATGGCGAGGATGCGTAATATCACAAAACCGATAAGCAGCACCATTATTACGATGATCCAAAATACCCACGGGCCCGATTTTTGGCCGGTACCATCCGGAGAATCGATTAAAAACGGGCTCGGGCTAGGGTTGTCGCTTGCCGATACGCCGATTTCAGCAATTGCGCGCGAAGCGACCATGTTGGCTGTAAACAGTGTTTGGTCGTTGTATTTATACGTGATAGTGCCTAAGACTTCGTTGGCCTCAATCGGTGCCGACAAGGTACGGTCAAGCGATTCCGTGGCAGTGATGGATGCGGCGTTTGCTTTAAGCTCGTTAATGAAGTCACCGAGACCACATATTTTCTTATCCGCAAAGTCGATGTTTACTGTAAGTTGGCCGCTTGCCTCATCTTCAAAGCTTGCATTTGCTATGCTCTTTTCGAGCGTGCTTGCAAGGCCGAGCTCAGATGGGGTGACGGTGGCGTAGTTGGCAAATCCCCATTCAAAAAACTTTGCGGCATTTTCAAAGCGATCATATTTTCCCTTGTCACCGAAAAGCACCAAAATGAGGTTAACGCCATCCTTGCTGGCAGAAGCCACAAGGCAGCGCCCCGCTTGATCGGTATCGCCAGTCTTTACGCCGGTCGCATATCTATATTCGTAGCTGTTTGTATCGTCTTTAGTAGTGTGGATGAGCTTGTTGGTGTTTTCCAATAAATACCCATCGCTGTCACGATTGGTGGGCGGTACCTGATAGGTGGATGTCTTAACAATCTCGCGGAAGGTCGCGTTTTTCATGGCATACTGCGTTAAGAGGGCCATGTCGTGAGCCGTGGTATAATGATCGTCCTTATGAAGGCCATTGGGCTTTACAAAATGCGTGCCGGTCATACCGAGCGTTTGTGCTTTTGCGTTCATCAGCTCCGCAAATGCACTCTCAGACCCTGCGATGTGTTCGGCAATGGCGCGTGAGGAGTCGTTGCCGGATAGAAGCATCATGCCATAGACTAGGTCGCGGAGGCTGAATTTTTCTCCGGGGAGAATATTCATACAGGAGCCTTTGGACTCTACGGAATCGCCTACGGTTACTTCTTCTTCGAGGTCATTGTTTTCGATGGCGATTATCGCCGTCATAATCTTGGTAGTGCTGGCGGGAAAAGCTTTTTCATCTGCATTCTTTTGATAGAGGATAGCACCTGTATCCGCATCCATCAAAACGATATGCGGTGTAGCAACGCTGTCCGGATCGAATTGTGCAAGCGCGGCTGCAGGTAAAAAAACTATCGTAAGGCATAGCGCCAAAAAAGCGGTTAAGAAACGTTTCAAGACTTGTCATCCTTTCAAACCGGTGAGGTTATGACTGCGGTCAAAACTATACCCGCCGGCCAAACATGGAAATATAGGTCAAATTTAATTCAGTATAACAAAATCCGCCCCGTTTTGTACAGGCTTTATAGCAAGTTTGCATATAAACTTTACAAATGGAGTTATCACGAAACGATCGGTATGGTATAATACAATTATTATTTGCCAATGATTCGATATCACGGAAAGCACCGCTTTTCGGGGAGGAAACACAATGGCCAAACGTATTTTACTCGTGGATGACGAACCGCTTATTCTCAAGGGATTAAAATTTGCCCTTGAACATGATGGTTATGAAACGGATTCTGCCGCCGATGGCGAGGAGGCGCTGGAGAAGGTATTTAAAAACGAGTATGATTTGATTCTGCTCGACGTGATGCTTCCCAAGCTCTCAGGCATCGAGGTGTGTCAAGCAATTCGTGAGAGAAGCAGTGTTCCTATTATAATGCTCACCGCTAAGGGCGAGGATATGGATAAAATACTCGGCCTTGAATACGGCGCGGACGACTACATGACCAAGCCCTTCAATATCCTCGAGGTAAAGGCACGTATAAAGAGTATTTTAAGACGCACTTCCGCTGCGAAGGATGCCCCCAAGATCGAGGTCACGGCCGGAGGTCTTTATATCAATATTGGTAACCGTAACGTCACAGCCCACGGAGAGCCCATCAATCTTACGGTAAAGGAGTTCGACCTTTTACAGCTTTTCATGTACAATCCAGGCAAGGTGTTCAGCCGCGACGAGCTTTTGGAAACCATATGGGGATCCGATTATATCGGCGATTTTCGCACTGTAGACGTGCATATACGCAGATTACGCGAAAAGGTGGAGGAAGATCCGGCGAATCCTTCGCATATCATGACAAAATGGGGAGTTGGCTATTACTTTGCTGAGTAAGGGCTTTGGCAGGCACCGAGGCTCCATACGTACGCGCATGGTGCTGATTTACTTTGCAGTCACCGTGTTTACCATGGTTGCCACCAGCGTTGTGGTATCCGCCATCATGGGGAACTTTCTGGTTTCTCAGCGTACGCAAACACAAGCCAAGGAAACCACGCAGCTTGCTCTGGAGATTACGCCTGAGCTCCTCAAAGCGGACCCGGAGCAGCTTTTTAGTTTTCTTACATCGCGGGCGCAAACAATGAACGGCCGCGTTTTAGTGTTAGATACCGATGCCGTGGTCCAGGCAGATTCCGCTTCGCAGCAAAACGGATATTGGCTGCCGTACCGCGAAGTACGCGATATTCTGGTGAATGGTGCAGAAGCTTCCTATGGGTTTCATCGCATCTCCCGCGTCTCTGAGGACTTCGAAATTTTTGGCATAAATGACAGACAGGTTTGGGCTGTTTATTATACCGCACCTATTACGAACAACGGCGTGCATGTTGGCGTTATCCTCTTTTCCGCACTCATTCAGGATGTGCAAAACAGCGTGAACGACGTAATTGGAAAGATTGTTGTGGTGTTTGCCGCGGTTGCGCTTATGACAGCTGTAATAAGCTACATGCTTTCAGGCTGGCTCTCCAAGCCCATTGTGGAGCTAACCTGTGCAATACGACGCATGGGTACGCAGGGCTACGGTGTGCGGGTAGACGTGACAGGCGGAGGAGAAATGGCGGAGCTCTCTAATGCCTTCAACCGTATGAGCGAACGTATCGATGCACACGACAAAGTGCGCGACGAATTCATTGCCAATGCCTCGCACGAATTGAAAACACCTCTCTCTGCGATGAAGCTGCTTTCAGAGTCCATACTTTATCAGGAGAATCCCGATCCTGCCATCATGCAGGAATTCTTTAAGGACGTAAACCATGAGGTGGACAGGCTCTCTAACATCATCACGGACCTTTTGCGTCTGGTGCAAAGCGACGCGGAGCATCCCGTAGTTAAAAAGGAACCTACAAGACTCGATACTTTGGTGCAGCGCATAGTGAACCGCCTGCGACCGCTTGCAGCTAAAAAAGGCATAACGCTTCGAGTACAAGTCGAGCCCGTCACCGTACCTATCGAGCCTAATCGCATTGAACAGGTGGTAACCAACATCGTTGAAAATGCCATTAAGTATACCGATTCCGGAAGCGTCAAGGTATCGGTATCGCAGGAGCATACCGACGCGGTGTTCACCGTGAAGGATACAGGCATAGGTATCCCGCAGGAGGCGCTGCCGCACCTGTTCGAACGCTTCTACCGCGTGGATAAGGCGAGATCACGAGATACCGGAGGTACCGGGCTTGGCCTTGCAATCGCAAACAGAATTGTTACTTTGCACGGCGGCTATATTGAAGTGGATAGTATTGCCGGCAAGGGCTCCGTGTTTACGGTGCGCCTTCCGTTTGCACCCGTCTGTAGCGAAAAGGATGCACACAGGGAGAAAAAGCAATGAAACGGTATCGTATCATAAGAGGATTTATACTTCTTCTATGCTTTTGCATGGTGCTTTCCGGCTGCGCCATTGGCGGTATCCGTCAGAACCCCACAGATATGGACCTTCCGCAGATTGACCCGGAGGACGGCGTATCAAGAGACGTAACAGTCACGCTTTATTATCGGCTGACCAACGAAAATTATCTGGTCGGCATCACGCGCAGTATTTCCGTGCGCGCCAACGAGCGCGTGGAAAAGGCTATGATTCGAGCGCTGTTAGGCGGCGTACCGCTGCAGGCTCTTTCGAAGAATGTATCGCCGCTATTTCCGGAGAATACGTCCATTGTCGATGTAACGGTAGCAGGCGGCATCATGTATGTTACGCTCTCCACCGAGTTTTTAGATACCTCCGTATATGACGAAAAGCGCGCGGCAGCTGATTTTTCCCTCTCAAGCAATACGATTGACCAAGAAACTCACGACCTTATGGTGCAGGAGGCCTACAATGAACTATTACTCACGCGCAAGCTGGCCGTATATTCACTTGTCAATACCATCATACAACTGAGTTCCGGCATACGCGTGCAGGTGCAGGTGGACACAACCGGCACAGGTTCGGGCGACCGCATCAAATTGAGTGATCTGGGGCTAAGCGCAGGGGAAGATGCGGATTCTCAACTTCTTGAGCCTATGCGCTTCGTGGACGACTATGTAGTGACGCCCGGGATTATTGCAGAATGCGTTCTCACACGCCTTGTGAATGGTGAATACGAGCTTGCCTATCCTCTGTTTTCCGAGGATGACGGCAGTGGCATCCAAAAACCGCAATACGCAAATTTCGAAACAGAAATGCTGTCTCTCGGGTCGCTTGAAAGCTTCACCGTACATGGATTCTCTCTGGGTGAGGATGAAGCTTATGCGCGTATTAGAGCCGATCTTAAATTCCTCTACGCGAACGGGGAGGTAGTCGAGTTGAAGAATAGTACGCTTAGGCTTAAACGCGAGGGCGATCTATATAAGCTCGGCTACGGAACGCTGCTCGATGTATTGAAAGGTCAAGAATGAAAGCCGAACGGATGAAACAACACAGTAAGAGATTTTTAGCACTGGTGCTCACCGCGGCACTTTTATCGGGATGCGCCGGCACAAATGAAACTGACTTGCAACTCACACTTTCGAACAAAATGCCATCTGTGCTTACGCGCGATTTAAACCGCGAAGCAAGTTTTGATGCTAAACTCTATTTTGTATCAGAGGATGAGCGCAGCCTTAGTGCAGAAACACGTTCAATCGTGTTGAACGGCAGCGTGAGCCGCGCGGAAGCTGCGCTTCGCGCTATGGAGGATGGTCCCGTCAGCGGCGTATTGTCAGCTTCTGTTTCAGAATCACTTAGCTTTTCCGGCATCGAACTTTCACAGGATGCGTGCAATGTATACTATACGGGTTCTGTTGCAGATAACAGAGAATGGCTAATCCTACGTGCAGCCGTCGCCGCAACCGTATATGAGGCAGAAGGTATTAGCGCAGTCAACGTATTCTTAAACGGTATGGTACCGGGATATTCCGGCAGGCCGTTAGGTTCGCTATCGCCCATACCCGGTGCACTGGATACTTATCTTTCCGAACTCAAGCAGCGTTATGAGCTTATGCCGCAGGAACCCACGGAGGCAGGCGGTCGCGAATCAAACATCGCTACGCTGTATTTTGCGAACATGGGTAATGACTTTTTGATTGCACGCAACCGAAAAGTCGCATATGATTTATCGCTTAGCAATGCCGATATCGTAAAGCTTTTGCTTGACGAGCTTCGACAGGGCGATACGGGTACAGAGAGCCTTGAACCGGTACTCCCTGCTGATTTGCAGCTTACGCAGGACCCAATTATCGTTTATTTGAATAATCCGGAGCTAATGCCAACACCTACCCCAACAACTGATAGTACATCGGGGGATAATCCTGACGCTTTACCGATAGAACCCGTTGTAGATAAGGACAGGGACGAACCCTGCGTCATAGAGCTTACCTTTGCGGAACCCGCGATGGAGTATGATACGAATATGATGTGCGGGGCTATTACGCTGATGCTTACGGGTTATCTTCCCAAGGTCAAAGGGGTTAAAATTTCCATCATTGAAGTTGCGGACAATGGCAGGAAGGCAGCACGTAACCTATCCGAAAACGAGTATTTTGTACGCGGCGATTTTACGGATAGAATCGGCTTCGGCATTTACCTCGCGTTTCCCGATGCGGAGAGCGCCGTGCTTGACAGGGTACAGCGTATTGTCGCTTCGGGAAGTGTGTACGACCCGGACGCACGTCTTTTTGAACTCTTTCAGGGACCTGCAGATCCCGGGCTTATGCACTCCGGGTTTACCGCATCGGATGTGCTCGACGTTTATATTATCGACAATCTCGCCGTCGTGAATTGGAAGGCAGGGTTTGCACAACAACTCGAACAGCTTGCGCAAACACAGCAGAAGGATGCAATACACGAGGAGCAAGACGAGCTTTTCATCTTCGGCGTCGTTAATACGCTTACGGAAATTCCTGGTGTTGAACGCGTCTGGATGCTGGAGGATGGGCAAAAGATCCGCACGGTGGCGGATCTGTATCTTGGAAATGCATTATTAAGAAACCCGGGTATACTCATCGATGTGGTTACCCCGTAAAGTAGGATATGAACGATCTGAACACGTTAAAAAACAAGGTTGTCGTCGGCATGTCAGGCGGCGTAGATTCCTCCGTCGCAGCACTGCTATTAAAGAAGCAGGGCTTTGATGTTGTAGGCGTTTTTATGAAAAATTGGGAGGAGACAGGTGACGACGGCGTTTGCACCGCTGCGGAGGATTACGACGACGTACGCCGCGTATGCGACGCAATCTCCATTCCGTATTACACTGTCAATTTCACACAGGAATACCGCGAAAAGGTGTTTTCCTATTTTCTTTCGGAATACGCGGCGGGACGCACGCCGAATCCCGATGTATTGTGCAATTGCGAGATTAAGTTCAATGCTTTTTTGCGTTTCGCACTTTCTCTGGAAGCATCCGCACTTGCGACCGGTCATTACGCGCAGCTTCACAAGGAAAACGGCGTTGTAACACTTTTGCGTGGTGCGGACGCAGGGAAGGATCAAACATATTTTCTCGCGGGGCTCACACAATCACAGCTTATGTCCGCACTTTTTCCCGTAGGCGGCCTTCAAAAAAAAGAGGTGCGCTCGCTCGCCGTTGAGGCAGGGCTTTCCAACGCTCTTAAAAAGGACTCCACGGGCATCTGTTTTATCGGCGAACGCGATTTTAAGCGTTTTTTGATGCAATACCTACCCGCACAGCCCGGTGACATGATAACGCTAGACGGCAGCATTGTCGGAAAACATGACGGTCTTATGTACTATACGCTTGGCCAGCGGCGGGGCTTAGGCATCGGCGGCCAAAAGGAAGGCAGCGGCGAAAGCTTTTTCGTAATCGCTAAGGATATGGCTAAAAACCGCCTTATCGTCCAGCAAGGCGAACAGGACGAACTTTATTCGCTGGGGCTAACCGCAAGCAAGGTGAATTTTATTTTAGGAAGCCCTCCCGCAAAAAGCTTTTCCTGTACAGCAAAGTTCCGCTACCGCCAAAGCGACCGTCGCGTAAAGGTTACAATGCACGGGGATGGTTGTACGGTTGATTTTTTAGAGCCGCAGCGTGCAGTTACGCCGGGGCAATGGGCCGTGTTTTATGACGGCGATGTATGCCTTGGCGGAGGGCCAATCGATGAAACGCGCCCTCTTAAAGAGATAAAATTTCCTGTATAAAAGCGGTGAAGCATAGTCCGCAGTATTGTGCCTAACTATATATTAATAGGAAACGATTATACAAAACAGATATAGGAGGGGATTGAGCGCCGACGAAACGGATACGAATTAATGGGTGTTATGTTGTAAAGAGATAAAATGACCCCGCTTCTTTTTTCGGAAGCGGGGCTCTTTGTTTTGCTTACCTTATCTGTGAAGCAAGGATTTAAAGACAGGCAGATAAATGTCAGCATTCCCGCTTGTATGAAACTCCACCTGCGCGCTGCCGGTATCATTTAAAAGACCTTGATCGGCGAGCACGCGCCCGAGTTGGCGAACGGTGGGAGCGTTGCCGTCATAAAGCCGACATGCACCTTTGAAGTGGTTTGCGGCATATCTTGCTATTGCACTGCCGATAAAAACGTAATGGGTGCAACCAAGTACAATGCCGTCAATCTCCATACCATGGTAAGGGGATAAATAGC
Source organism: Bacillota bacterium (assembly GCA_023458355.1). Taxonomy (GTDB): domain Bacteria; phylum Bacillota; class Clostridia; order Christensenellales; family CAG-138; genus UBA7707. The sequence goes on along the minus strand of JAEWZS010000266.1, from coordinate 866 downwards.
AGTCGAAAAGATCGTCAAAGGCGTCATCCTCAAAGACATTTTTCTCGATTCTGTCCACAAGTCCGGGACAGGGTACGTTGATGACGCGGGTGGGATCCGGCATGCGATCTTGCAGATCAAGATAGCGCTTTAGCTTTGTGGTAGCCAATGTAGCCATCATAATCACCTTGCCCGTACCTTGTGATGCACACGCGGGTTTGATTGCCGGCTCAACGCTCACCACGGGGACGTCGAGCTTTTCTCGTATTTGGCGAATGCAGGTAGCGGTTGCGGTGTTGCAGGCGAGTAGAATTGCCTTTACACCGTACGAAACAAGCTCGTTTGCACAGTTAAAGGTTAGCGAGGTAATCTCTTCTTCCGTTTTATCGCCATAGGGGGCGTGGAGATTGTCGCCGTAGTATATATAGTTTTCGTGAGAAAGCTGCTTGAGCGCTTCGCGCAAAACGCTTGCTCCCCCAAGGCCGGAATCAAACACACCAATTGGTCTATAATCCATATTTTGCCTCCCATTTTAACAGGATATGGCGAGATTCCTGCTTATTATAAATCAGCTTCGTATTTTCCGCAATTTTTTAGGAAAAGTTATAAAAAGCGATTGACAAGCTTAATCGACTTTGATAAGATAAACAGGCTGTCACGCACGAGGGCACAAAAGCCTTGGTAAACGGCGGCACACGGCACCTTGAAAACTGTATAGTGCAAGCATAAAGACGCAAACAAAGAAGCGACGGATTTTCAATAATCCGTTAGCAACAGTAATGACCGGCGGCGGACCTTTTCACGGGTCCGCGTACAAACAAAGTAAAAGAGCAGCGGTATCATAAAAGGTGCCGCAGCAGGAATTGAACTCAAGAGTTTGATCCTGG
>JAEWZS010000265.1 GCA_023458355.1 Bacillota bacterium | reverse complement strand
ATTTATGAGAACATCCTCCTTGCTTTTCCAGTAACCCACAGCGAGGCCCGCAAGGTACCTTGCACCCATGGCGGTTGTTTCAACACAAATGGGACGCTGCACAGGCACGCCCGTAACGTCCGATTGCGCCTGCATGAGGTAGTTGTTGGCGCTTGCACCGCCATCTACCTTAAGTGCGGTTAATGCGATGCCCGAATCCGCTTTCATGGCGGCAAGTACATCGTTTGTTTGATAGGCAATGCTGTCAAGTGTCGCCCTTACGATGTGGTTTTTGTTGCAGCCTCGCGTTAAGCCAACAATGCAGCCGCGCGCGTATTGGTCCCAGTGCGGTGCACCAAGGCCCGTAAACGCGGGCACCACATAGCAGCCGTTGGTATCGTTTACCTTTAGGGCGAGCTGTTCGGATTCCGCAGCGGAATCAATAAGCTTCATCTCGTCGCGAAGCCACTGTACGGCTGCACCCGCAACGAAAATGCTCCCCTCAAGCGCATAGTTCACCTTGCCGTCAAGCCCCCAGGCAATGGTCGTCACAAGCCCGTTCTTTGAAAAAACCGGAGCTTCGCCCGTGATCATGAGCAAGAAACAGCCCGTGCCGTAGGTGTTTTTAGCTTCGCCTGCTTGAAAGCAGGTCTGCCCGAAAAGCGCCGCCTGCTGATCGCCCGCGACACCCGCTATGGGAATTGCGCCGCCTAAGAAATGTACGGCAGTAAACCCGAATATGCCGCTTGATGGCAAAACCTTAGGCAGCATGCTTCTTGGAATATCGAGTTCACGCAAGATATCTTCATCCCAGTTTAGTGTATTAATGTTAAACAGAAGCGTGCGCGAGGCGTTGGAATAATCCGTAGCGTGAATTTTACCGCCCGATAGCTTCCACATGAGCCATGTATCCACCGTGCCGAATAAAAGTTCACCGCGCTCCGCCTTATCCCTTGCGCCTACAACGTTATCGAGGATCCATTTAAGCTTGGTGCCTGAAAAATAAGCGTCAATCATGAGGCCCGTCTTTGCCCGATAAGACTCTACAAGCCCTTTTTTCTTAAGGCTGTCGCAGTATTCGCTGGTGCGGCGGCATTGCCATACAATGGCGTTATGTATGGGCACGCCGGTATTTTTATCCCACACAACTACTGTCTCGCGCTGGTTTGTGATTCCTATCGCCGCGATATCATCTGCGGTCGCACCGATTTTTTGCATGGCCTCCGCAGCTACACCAAGCTCAGTGGACCATATCTCGTTGGCATCATGCTCCACCCAGCCGGGTTTAGGGTAAATCTGGGTGAACTCCTTTTGCGCAACGCTTTTGATTTCACCCTTCTTGTTAAAAAGGATGCAGCGATTGCTGGTGGTTCCGGCGTCGAGCGCCATCACATACTTCGCCATTCTATGCCCCTTTCCTTATACAAGCCATACTTCGCTATTCGTGGTTGAAACAGCCATGGCTCCCGCCTCAAGGGCGCGTATTACATCTTCTTTGCTTGCAATGAGCCCGCCCGCAAGCACCGGCGTTTTAACCGCTCCGCATACCTTTTTAATGGTAGCGGGCGATATACCGGGCATGATCTCAATAAAGTCCGGCCGCACGGCATCGGAATTGCCAACGTTTTCAAGCGCCATAGAGTCTATCATAAACACGCGCAGCACCGTGCACATGTGAAGTGCCTTCGCGCGGCGGATAAAGGCAGGGCGTGTAGAGAGTATACCGTCTGTCCCGGTGCTCTTTTTAAGGAAGTCCACAGCAATCTCGCGGTTGGATAGGCCTTCCACAAGATCCGCATGCACGAATGCCAATTTATCCTTTACCTTAATTCGCGAAACAAGCTCACCTATGTTGAGGATGTTGCCGAACAAAAGAAATACGATTCGTATATCCGAAAGCTCCAAACAACGTGCGAGCCCTTCTTCATCCTTGACTGCGGCGATAACGGGATTTTGCGCTACGGCGTCGTAAAATGCCTGATCCATGTGTTTTCATCCCCCTAAAAATGGCTTTCGCATACAAAAAAGAGCATGGCGGGAACAACAGTTTCCTGTTGTGTCTCCCTTGCTCTCATCTCAGGGGCAGATATTTTTCTGTCAAGCCGCATAGCGGCCGCGAAATCTCTTCCGCAGATAAATTTTACCATGTACACGGTGCAATTTCAACACCGTTTTACGCCATGTTTCTTAAGCCTAGATGACGTATTTCCTTCTATTTCACCGCATCTTTGGTTATATTATCAGTATCGCGCTGACGGGAGGTAAACCGCATTGCAAAGCACAAACAGGCTCATTCACGAGAAATCCCCCTATCTTCTACAACACGCCCACGACCCCGTGGATTGGTATGCGTGGGGCACGGAGGCATTTACAAAGGCAGCGGAGGAATTAAAGCCAATTTTACTTTCTATAGGCTATTCTACCTGCCACTGGTGCCATGTGATGGCGCATGAGTCCTTTCAAGATACGGAGGTTGCGCTCGAATTAAACCGTGCATTCATTTGTATTAAGGTGGACAGGGAGGAGCGACCCGATATCGATGCTGTTTATATGGAAGCATGCATGGCGATGAACGGCTCCGGAGGCTGGCCGCTCACGATTTTGATGACACCGGAAAAAGAGCCTTTTTTTGCAGGCACTTACCTTCCCAAAACCTCGCGGTACGGCACGGTAGGGCTCATGGAACTTCTCCAAGAGGTGGAGCGGCTTTGGCGTACGGACAGACAAAAGCTGCTGCGGGCGGGTGCAAAGTTTCGCGAGCATCTTAGTACGGTGCGTCCTGTCAGGCGCAACGAGCCTTCGCGCGCTTTGTGGCTTAGCGCACGTGAAAGCTTTTTACGGGAGTTTGACGCGCAAAACGGCGGCTTTCGGGGTGCGCCTAAATTCCCCATGGGCCACAGTATTTTGTTTTTGCTGGAGTTTTACGCGCTCGAGAAAGATGAAGAGGCGCTTTTTATGGCCGAAAAGACGCTTATTCAGATGTACCGCGGAGGATTGTACGATCACCTTGGCGGCGGCTTTTCCCGCTATTCAACCGATGAAAAATGGCTTGTGCCGCATTTTGAAAAAATGCTCTATGACAATGCCCTTTTAAGCCTTGCTTATTTGGAGGCGTTTCGGCTCACGCAAAAACCGTTTTACGCTCTTGTCGCGCGGCAGACTCTCGATTATTGCATACGCGAGCTTACAAATGAGCAAGGCGGCTTTTTGTGCGCACAAGATGCCGACAGCGACGGTGAAGAAGGAAAATACTATGTGTTTTCCAAAGAGGAGATAGAAACTGCGCTTGGCGCTAAGGACGGCGGGGCATTTTGTACAGCTTACGGCGTTTCAAAACCGGGTAATTTTGAAGGAAAGAACATACTTAACCTATTGCGAAACGAGAACTTCGAAGACGCATCCGCACAGTTTGAGAAGGAGCGGCAGAAACTTTATTCCTACCGGCTTAAGCGCATGGCTTTACATACGGATGATAAGGTTTTGACCTCCTGGAATTCACTTATGATCATGGCGCTTAGCCGCGCGGGTGTAATTTTAGAGGAGCAGCGCTATCTCGACGCGGCACAAGCAGCAAGGCGGTTTATTGCAGACAAGCTTAGCCCTAAAGAAAACCGCCTGCTCGCTCGCTGGCGCGATAACGACGCAGCCTTTGACGGCAGCCTCCATGATTATGCCTATTACGCACTTGCGCTCCTTGCACTCTACGAAAGCACGTTTGACGTAAACCTTCTGCGCGACGCAATTGGTTATGCCCAAGCCCTGCATGAGCTCTTTTTTGATGCCGACAATGGCGGATATTTTCTGAACTCCAAGGAAAGCGAACAGCTCATCACAAGGCCCAAAGAAACCTATGACGGCGCGTTTCCCTCCGGCAACTCCGCGGCGGCACTTTTGCTTTTAAA
>JAEWZS010000264.1 GCA_023458355.1 Bacillota bacterium | reverse complement strand
TATGCGGATTATCAGCCAAGATAATTCTACACTATTTTGAAGAATATAGGTTAAACATACGTTAAGATTTCTGGAAAAATATTAAATCTTCGACTTTCAGTATCCTAAAAGAAGCTCGGCAATCATTGTGCGGGGTATCGATGATTGATCTTGCTTGCTTAGGCAATCACGGCGGCATAGGAAAGGTAGGTTGTTCCGGCCTCCAGTAGTTCGCTGCGATTTGATCTTTATTCTATATTTCCTTGCGAATTCTTTCGACAACGATAGCGTTTGGGCCGCACAGACTGCCCCATATCGATGTCCGAAAACGGCTTGTTTTCATTATTGTTACCTGCTATGATGAATTTTGACTGAAGAATTGTATGGAAGGTGTGGTACCATCACAAGCGAACAGGATAAAGCACTGTATTCTGCCTTCAAAGCAAAAGACAGCCGCTTCGACGGCCGCTTCTTTGTGGGTGTCACTTCGACCGGAATTTATTGTAGACCAATCTGCGGAGCAAGGCTGCCGAAAGAAGAAAACTGCGTATACTATCACACGGCAGCGGAGGCTGAGAAAGCAGGTTTTCGCCCCTGTCTGATCTGTCGCCCGGAACTTGCCCCCGGTATGGCTATAACGGATGCAAAATCGATGCTAGCAAAGCGTGCAGCCAAGTACATCGAAGAAAATTGCGGAAACAGCACCAGTCTTCATGAACTTGCTTCAAAACTTGGCTACACGGATAGGCATTTGCGCCGCGTATTCAATGAGGAGTATCATGTTGCTCCGGTGGAGTATAGCAACACTTTTAGACTGTTATTAGCAAAGAGCCTTCTGACGGACACCGACTTGAACGTGGTTGACGTCGCAATGGCCGCAGGTTTTGGGAGCCTCAGACGATTCAATGATCTTTTCAAAATGCAATATCGTCTCTCTCCCACAGGATTTCGAAAACAGGCTAAAAATAGGAAAGCAAAAGACGTCTGTATTACCGTTGCTTTGGGGTATCGCCCTCCCTATCAATGGGATCGAATACTGCATTTTCTGTCCCAAAGAGCGATACCCGGTGTGGAAATTATCATAAACAACGAATACTTAAGAACCGTAAAACTCTACGATAAGTTAGGAGAAGCCAAATGCGGGTGGATTAAGATTGGTAACCGACGGGAAAAGAATGTTCTTTCTGTTACGTTCAGCGAAAACCTGTTATGTGTGCTTCCCAAGCTTCTTGGCCGTATTCGGGATCTGTTCGACCTTTACTGCAACCCCCATGCCGTAGGCGAAACCCTTATATCGATGGATACTGTAAAGCCCGGGGCTTTTGTTGCAGGATTACGGGTTCCCGGCTGTTTTGACCCGTTTGAACTTTGTGTAAGAGCAGTTCTCGGACAGCAAATCACGGTTAAAGCCGCAGGAACATTGGCAGGCAAAATGGCCGCAGTATACGGCACACCGATAGAAACCGGTATAGAAGGCTTACATACTCTGTTCCCGTCACCAAACGATATCCTTTCACTCGAGGGCAAAATCGAGGAGCATCTAGGACAGCTAGGTATTGTTGCATCAAGGTCTAGGGCAATTCTTGCGCTTGCACACTTCCTTTTGGAAAATCAGTTCGATTTCGAGCTGTGTTTAAACCCCGAAGATGTAATTAAAAAGCTGACAAAGATCCCCGGCATAGGTCCTTGGACAGCGAAATATATTGCCATGCGTGCGCTAAAGTGGGCAGATGCTATCTTGGAAACAGATTTGGGCATTAAAAAAGCGCTCGGAGGAATGCATGAAAAAGAAATTTTAAAGCTATCCGAGCAATGGAAACCTTGGAGAAGCTATGCAATGATGGCACTATGGGACTCCCTAATTACACAAAGATGAAAGGATAAAGACATGTTTTCTACAACGCAGTACAAGTCACCCATCGGCAATATCACGCTTTTAAGTACACAGAGCCATATCATCGGCCTTTGGTTGGAAGGTCAGAAATACTACGGTGCAAATATGCCCGAAAGCGCTAAGAAAAAAGATGATCTAGAAGTACTGGTAAAAGGAAAAAAGTGGCTTGATGATTATTTCGCGGGAAATAAGCCTGAAATTGCACATCTTCCTCTTGCTCCTATCGGAAGTTTATTCCGTCAGGAAGTATGGAAGATTCTCATGGAGATTCCTTACGGAGAAGTAACTACATACGGTGAAATAGCAAAAAAGATGGCAAAGCGCATGGGCAAATTAAAGATGTCCTCGCAGGCAATCGGCGGTGCTGTAGGGCATAATCCGATTTCTATTATAATCCCGTGCCATCGTGTGGTTGGAACAAACGGCAGCCTGACCGGATACGCCGGAGGTATAGATAAAAAGATTAAGCTTTTAGAACATGAACGCGCGGATATAACGTGCTTGTTCGTGCCAAAAAGAGGATCGGCATTATAAGTAAGCGATACTGCTTATAATGCCTCCCCCATACTATAATTGCACTCTATACTCCGATTGCAACAGCCCGTATAATTTGGTGTCAAAGTATTGGTTGTTGAATATGAAGTTCTGCCGCCTTACCCCTTCCAACACAAATCCGTTTTTCAAATAAATATGTTCTGCCCTTGGGTTGAAGCTAAAGACTTCCAACTCGATTTTATGGAGTTTCAGTACTTCAAAACCGTAGCGAATAAACAGTGCGGTCGCCTCCGTGCCTATACCTTTATTGCGGTCGTTTGGGCCAATCAAGATGCGGAAATTAACGTTGCCTGTGTTCGTATCGTACTGATTAAAGACTACCTCCCCAACCAATGTGCCGTTTTCTTTTTCAATACCGGCCAAATCCAACCGATCATTTTGCTGATTTCTGCTTTCATAAAAGTCTCGAACTTGGTCTAGTTCTGTAGCATCCATGAGGCGTTCCGCATCCTGATCACTTGTGACAGACCCTGTCAGAAGCTTGGATTGCCTGTCCTCCAAAATGTCAATCATGTGCTTCCAATCACCTTCGGCAAAAGGTCTCAGCACAACGCGCTGCCCAACCAAAACGGGCTTAGTTTTAAAATCCGCTTCCATTTGCATCCTTACAGCAACGCTCCATTCTCATCATAGAAGGACGCACAATAGCGCAGCGTTCCGTTTACCTTGTCTTTCATACCATCGCGCAAATACAGTATCTTGATATATTTGTTCTCCGGGTGGTTCTCGGAAAGAATAACACCAAAGTCACAAGCATCCATAAATCCAAACTGTCTATAATACTCGCCGCCCAGCAGCACAATATAGTCAAAACCCATTTCCTCGGCTTTTTTGAGGGCTTCGCGCATCAACGCTTTTCCTATACCATTTTTTTGATATGCCTTCTTGACGGCAATAGGACCAAGGCCTAACCCTACATGACTTCCGATGGTCACCTTAGACAATAGATTATATCCGACTACTTTATCATCCTCCGATGCTATAAGGCATAACTCGTCAACATAGCCTTCGTCTGACATAATCTTATCGGCAAGCTCCCATTCGTTAAATGTCTCACTTTTCCCCGCGCACCAAAAAGCATCTTTTACTACTTCTTTGGCCGCTGCAAGATCCCCTTTTTTCATGACGCTGATTTTCATCATTCCTTATCTCCCAGCTTTGTTATTGTTACATTCCCCGTTGCGTTTTCCCCTGTAAATCGTATCACATAGTCATCCGTTTCAGATATAGTTACGGTGAATATGCCGGACTGCAGATTGTTACCGGTATACGGTTCGCTGCCGCCTTTACCGCTAATCATCATGCCAATTTCCCCATCGTCTCGGGCAACTTCAATCTGAAGTACGTCATCTTGCTTTAAGTTTAGTTCGCACTTGCCTTTTTCGCTCCATTCGTTGAAATTTACTCGGAATACCTTCCCGTCTATATTTTCAAGAATCACTATACTGCCTTTTTGCGCTAAGCAGGCTGTTGTAAGCATTAGTGCAGCGATGAGTGCTGCCGCGGTTATTTTTCTAATGAGCATGGTACTGCCTCCTACAAGTTTGTTTGGTTGATTGCTTCAAGGACTTTCTCTGAAGTGCTGTTTAAAACCTCCTGATTATTTCGTATATATGCTCTCAAGGGCATTGCCCATCCACGGGACATCAGTGATACGGCTGTCTTTTAGGGACAATCCGCATCGTTTCATTAAGCTCTTTATTAAGCTGAGCTTTTCTGCATGTTTCAGCGGTTCGCGAAATACAAGCGAGCCACCCGGTTTAAGGGACTTCTCCAATACAGGAATGATCTTTTCTAAATCACAATCTGAAATATCATGCAAAACATAATGGCAGTAAACAACATCATAACTATCCTCCTGAAGCGTTGGAGTAAGCGTGTAGAGAAATGTGAAATTCCCACAACCTCTGAGCCTTTTACGGCAAACGTCCAACCAACGCTTGGATATATCAAGACAAGTTATATGCCCGTGCGGCACCCTTTTTGCAGCATAATATGCAACCGTACCCATGCCGCAACCGAAGTCAAGAACTTGCTCGCTGCCTTGAAGCGGCAGGCGATCCGCAAACGCCTTATAGACGGACTTGCCATAGAAGAAGGATGCCTTCGTCAAAAGCATTTCAATGCGTTTTGGTTCCCGTTCCACTAAGCATTACCTCCGCCACCTTAAAGCAAATAAAAATCAGCTGTATGTCAAGCCCGATAGCCATAATAGCAAACGAACCTGTCATACAACTGATAAAAAGCTTAAAAATACCTTAAATCGTGGGAATCATAACCCTAAAATTGCATCCCTTATCACAGTGGGACAGCGTTAAAGCCCCGCCGTGTGCCTCGGCTATTTTTTTAGCGATGGAAAGACCTAGCCCGCTGCCGCCGGTTTGGGAGTTGCGGGAATCGTCCGCGCGGACAAACGGCTTGAAAATGTCCTGTGAAAGATGGGCCGGAATCCCGATGCCATCATCATAAAAATCAAGCATTGCCTGATGATTTTCAACCTTCAAACTTACCGAGATTGTCGTCCCGGTAGAATTGTACTTAAGTGCATTGTCCGCAAGGTTTTGGATGAGCCGTGTAAACCTGACGGTATCCAGCAATACGTGTATGCTTTCCTCGGGGATATCAAACTCATATTCAAAGCCCGCATGCTCCAAATGCGGTACAAGCTCGCCGCATATCTGCCGCAAAGATTCACATAGGTCTGCTTTGATGGGTTTTAAGGAAAACTCCGCGCTGTCCATTCGAGAAAGCTCGAACAGCTCACTCAACAATCCTGTTGCCCTTTTACTGTTTTGATGAATGATTTGTAGATATGCGCTGCGTTCCTTCTCACTTAGATCTGCATTTTGCATAAGAAGCTCGGCATAGCCTTGTATACTTGACATAGGGTTTTTCAAATCATGCGATATATCGAGAATCAGCCGTTTCCTATCCTCCTCCGACTTTTTTCGAAGGGAAATCTCACGCTCTATACGAGCAGCCATATCGTTAAAGGTGTTTTGCAGCTCTGCAAATTCGTTATTTAGGCGCAAATCGACCCTCGCCGAATAATCCCCCTCCCGTAAAAGCCTTGTGCCTTCACAGAGCTTGCGAAGCGGTCTTGTTATATGCGATGCCGTGATTCTCGAATAGAGCATGGTGAGTACAGCGAGCATCAATAGATACATACCAATCGCAATGGCAAAAACCAGCGAGGTTTTGCTAAAGTTACCGGTGGCGGCGTTGGGGTTCCATACTATTTCCAAATCAATGCGCAAGGATGTCGGAAAAGTGACTATCAGCCAAAACTCCCCCCGAGGGTTATACAGAACATCATGATGAAAAAAGCTCTCCTTGCTTTTGCTCTGCACCAGAAATTCCGTAAACTCTGCGGGTGTTAACTGCTTTAAAGGAAGCGCGTCAAGACCTTCGGAAACTACCACGCGGTATTCCTTGTCAATAACCTGCACGCTGCCGCCGTTTTGCACGACTGGCGCAGCGTCGATCTCCTTATAATCATCTTTCACGATAGCATTTGCGGGGTATCTGTTTTTCGTAAACGTTCCTGCAGCAAGCTGATTGGCTAAAATTAAAAAGTAATACGCAGATACGGTAGCCACAATCACAAGAACAAACACGACAAGGTAGTTTAGGAAGTATTGATTGGAGATTTTTCTTTTCATGACTTTGCACCGGTATAATGGAGTTTGTATCCTATGCCGCGTACGGTTTTTATATATTCCGGCTTTTGCGGGTCGTCCTCTATACGGCTTCTGATGCGGCTTATATGTACCATTACTGTGTTGTCATCATAATAATAGTCCTCGTCCCATACCGCTTTATATAGCTGTCGCTTGGTAAAAACCCGCTCCGGGTGTTGCATAAAATGCAGAAGCAGGTTATATTCTTTTGCGCCGAATTCAACGGGGGCATCGTTTATATATACAGAGCATTTTTCCTTGTCAATCGCCAATTTGCCATAGGTGAGGCTTGCGCCTTCTTCTTTTTCTGTCGGCTTTAGATACTCGTTGCTTCGGCGCAGATGCGCACCTACACGCGCCACCAACTCGGCAATGGAAAAGGGTTTGGAAAGATAATCATCCGCACCGAGACCAAGCCCCAGCACCTTGTCCATATCGTCTGTGCGCGCTGTCAACAAGATGACCGGTATGGTGCTGTGTGCCCGAATTTTACGCAGCAGATTAAACCCGTCCATAATAGGCATCATAATATCCAAGATGGCTAAATGAATATCCTGTTTGGTGAGTATATCCCATGCATCCTTGCCGTTTTGCGCAGTAATAACGCTGTAACCGTTTTCCTCAAGGCTGATTTTTATCAGATTTCTTATATCAGCTTCGTCGTCCGCAACTAAAATGTGCATACGTTTACCCCTCTTGATGTAAGGATTGTGTGTTCATCTCATCTTGATATGGTGTGAGTATGGATAGTATATAGAGCTTTTATATGTTTTTCAATTCTATGTCGAAAAATAATGAACGGTTACAGGTTGCATCCGCGGATCATTTCCACAGCTTCACCTGCATATTTACCCATTTACTACGACATCCTATCTTGATGGGTTTGTTCCCGGTTCTGCATCAGATTTGGAAGAGGGATTAACTATGCAAAGATTCGTTCAACTGACGGTAGAATTGTTATTCGGCTTCATCGGGTTGTTGATTGCTGTTAAAATCATCGGAAAAAGGCAGGTTCAGCAGATATCTCCCTTTGATTTTATCTCAGCCGTTGTGCTTGGTGAGCTTTTGGGAAATGCAATTTATGTGGAAGAAACTTCAATATTCCACGTTTTATATGCCATAACCATATGGACCGTTATGCTC
>JAEWZS010000263.1 GCA_023458355.1 Bacillota bacterium | reverse complement strand
CATCCGCCTCGCGCAGCACCTTCTTCACAGGCTCGGGCGGCATGGCAAGAAGGCCGCCCTTAACAGGTTCCATAATAATTACGGGCTTGTTGTGTTTTTGTGCAACCTCATAGCAAAGCCTCGACTGCACAGAGGGGCTCTCCCAATCCGCATAGTTGATTTGAAGCTGCACAAACTCCGCCTCCGGATGCCGCGTCAAAATTTCATCAAGCACTTCCGCAGTATCGTGTAAAGAGAAGCCAATATGCTTAATAAGCCCTTTTTCACGCTGCTCAAGCACAAAGTTCCAAAGGTCGTACTCTTCAAACACTTTTGTGCGTTCGCCGCCCAAGTTGTGGAGCAAGTAAAAATCAAAATAGCTCGCGCCCGTTCTCTCAAGCGAGGTAAAAAACATCTGCCTCGCCTCCTCGGCGTTTTTAGCACCTGCCCACGCAGGTAGTTTGGTGGCGAGCTGAAAGCTTTCACGCGGGTGGCGGTCTACGACAGCGGTTTTGAAGGCAGCTTCGGATTTGCCGCCGATATAGCCGTAGGCGGTATCAAAATACGTAAATCCCGCATCTAAAAATTTGTCCGCCATCACCTTTGTCTGCTCAATATCCACTTCTTTATCGAGCATGGGAAGGCGCATAAGTCCGAAGCCGAGTTTTTTAATGTTTTTACCGAGATAATCCATGTACGTTCTCCTTGCCTGAAAATTCTACATAAGCATACCGTCGAAATATATGGAACGGCGCATTGCGTCGATCTCTCCCTTTACCTGCATATCAAAAGCGCGTCCGAAAGGTCGATAATCCCGTCGTTATTCACGTCTGCTAATGTAAGCTGTTCTTCCGTTAGCGCTATGCCGATTCTAAACCCGCATTTCAAAAGCGCATCCATCTCGTTGGCCCTGCCGTCTCTATTAAGATCGCCTACGACCGAGGAAACAGCGAGCGTCAAAACTGAAGTCATACCGCCTCCGTGCAGGATATACAAGAGTTGCTGTTTTGAAACAGGACTCCCCTCTGGGTTGCCTGCTTCATATAGGTTGATTGGACCTATGCCGAGTTCGCTTATAACTTCGCCCGTTGAAAAGTTGATCAATTCATCGGTATCGGCACTCTTTAAGCTGTACCGCTTGATACTAAGCGTACCGTGGTCGAAATAATAGAGGCTCTCGCCATCAGACGCTGCAAACGTGGCATTTCCCGCGATAGTCGAACCCGTGTCGAAGGCGTTAACGAAAATAGTCTTTTTTAGATTACCTATTGTTATATATCGTCCAGCAACGCTGCTGTAAAGTTTCGTACCGTCATTGTAATACCAATACCCAGCGTCATAAAACATGCTGCCTTCTACATATTGCCAAAAATCGGAATAGGGATGGGAAGCTGCTGCAGCTTCCGGAGCCGTTCCAGAGGTAATCTGTACTTCAACGTCATTCGGCTTTTGTGTGGAAAAGTGGTTGGCGTTAAGCTGAGCATCCGTCATCATAAAGTTATCGTGCGAGCCATACCCCATCCAATCCATATCACCGTTATATTCGTTGCTATGCAGAGGATCATCCCAAGTTACATCCACATGGTACCAGCCGTATTCCGTTTCAACGAGATTCCACGCATGGTTGATGTTATCGGATGTCACAACATAGGTGTTAATGCCTATCGCCTGCAACAGCGCCTTATAGGCAGACGCAATGCCCTGGCACACTGAATTCCCTTTCACGAGCGCGCCGTAAGTATTGAACGCATCGGGTGTGGTATTGGACGATGCATCTACATAATACCTATTATGGACCAAGAGATAATCATGCAGCGCAAGCGCCTTTTCTGTTATTGTCATTGTAGCGCTTGCAGGTATCACATTTTCGAGCGCGGCGGATATAGCGGACGTAAGCTCTGCGCGCTGTGCTCTCGCCACTTCCTCGCTCCTGCTGAGATTTAACTCGATGCGCAGCATCAAATTCGGATAGCCTACTGTTTTGTAGGTGAATCCATAATAAAAGTACTGCGGGTAAGAATTGACAACCGCCGTAAGGCATGTGTTAATTGTAGCACGCATAGCATCATCGTTGGGCAGATTCAAATCTGAAAGATTCACGATTGTCCCGTAATTTTCCATGGTATCGACGATTCGTGCAGATATTGTTACATTGATGCTTGGTACAGCGATGCTTGGTGCAGCGAATGTTCTAATCCTGCCGCCAAGCTCCAATTGCGTGCCGTTGAGGCCGCCAAACGGCAGCGCGTCGCTGATCTCCCCATAGTGGATAGAAGGCTCTGCCGGCGTATCCCCTGAACCGACATCCGGCGTGGGAGTTGCTTCGATATCCGGCGGGGGAGTCGCACCGCTTCCCTCCGGGGGCACGGGCGTAGCAGGAGCCGGGGTTTCCGGCTCTAAGGTTTGGGCGAGCTCTGTAGGAACGGGGGTTTCTAAATTTTCGGTCGCTATAGGCGTTAAGGTCGGTGCCGGTTCTTCGCCTTGCGCAAACACACCCGTACCATACGACAGCACGAGCATAATTACGACGATAAAACTAAGCAGACGCTTCCTTATATATAGCATAGTTCATTATAACGTATTTTTCGCTGTATTTGAAGTAAGTTGTTTGCATACACCAAAGCATGCTTAGCCAACCTACTTGGCAGGATAGATCAGTTCAAAAAACAGCGATATAAGGTTGACTTATTTAAAATATATGATATAATCCGAGCTATATTATATATTGTATACAAGTATACAAGTATTCAAGCGTAGAAAAGGAGAACGGGCCATGAGCAAGATCGTATTTGACGACCATTCAAACCTTCTGAAGGAAGATTACTACAAATATGGCGTACAGGATGTGAAAGAGCCCAACCTGTTCCCCGAGATATTTGACTTCGACCAGATACCCAAGATAGCGTTTAATTACCGTACCGTACCCATGCGCATGCCCGAGGAGATATGGATTACCGATACTACCTTCCGCGACGGCCAACAATCCCGCGCGCCGTTTACCTCTGCGCAGATACTAAGGCTCTACGATCTATTACACGATCTCGGCGGCCCGCGCGGCATCATACGCCAAAGCGAGTTTTTTGTATACGGTAAACA
>JAEWZS010000262.1 GCA_023458355.1 Bacillota bacterium | reverse complement strand
ATGCCTCGAGTTTATTGCGGACGATGAGCTTGTTGAAGTAACGCCTAAAACCATACGCCTTCGTAAGCGCATACTCCAAAAGGAATTCCGCATGAAAAAGCAGGCACAGGCAAAGGAATAACATTTGCATAGTGAGAAAAACCGCTCGAAGTATGCTTCGGGCGGCTTTTTGAGTTCGTTTTTACGCGCACCGTAATCGAACAGATTTGCCCGATCCCGTTTGATAACGGACCTTTCTTATGTGTGTTGACTGTTGAACGTTGAAATACATTGTTTATATAATTGAGACAAAAGCAAACACAAAGCGGCGGCTTTTTAGAAAGAAGTATAGCCATGTGTGAAGAAAGAGCGTTGAAATATGTATTCTTTACCGGAGCAACCGGCGGATTGGGAATGGCATGCGTTAAAATGCTTTCCATACATGGTTGGATGATCTTTGCCGGAGGGACAAACAAAGATAAGCTCAAAGCTTTGGGGGAAATTCCAAACGTACTACCCGTCTATGCGGATGTTACCGATACAAACAGCATAAAGGCGGCTCGCGATACCGTTTTATTGCACACCGATCATCTTGATGCAATCGTCAATTTTGCGGGCATCACATCTTTTGATTCGCTTGTGGAGGGTGATCCGGTTTCGAAAGCCGAGCGGCTGCTGTCCATCAATGTAATGGGAACGCTTCGAACCAACTTTATTTTCTTCGATCTTATTGAAAAGTGTCATGGGCGTATTGTAAACTGCTCTTCTTCCGCAGGGTGGATGACGGCGCAGCCTTTTAACGGGGCATATGTGATGTCAAAGCGCGCCGTGGAGGGTTACAATGACAGCCTTCGCAGGGAACTGATGTATCTTAAAATCCCTGTCATTAAAATTCAACCGGGGTCCTTTCGTACCGCGATAACAGACGAAATAACGGACAGCTACGCTCGCGTCTTATCACATACAAAACGCTATCGCTATGTTTTGCAAAAAATGAAACCGTTGATGGATTCTACCCTTCATCACTCCGGAGATCCTCACGATGTGGCAAGGGTTGTTGTAAAAGCGCTCAAAGCAAAGCATCCGAAACTGAAATACCGAATAGGCTCAGGCGCATTGCTCACGTTATTGGAACTGCTGCCCGAGCCCATGGTTGATTTTGTATATAAGTTGTTAGGTAAAAGCTCGTCTTAAAAATAATCCGAAATGTACGGAACTTGCTGCTCGATGGAGTCCTCTAGCATATCAATCGTGGCCTCACTTGCGATAATCCGGCCTATCTTTAACAAATAATCCGGCCGTTTATACCCCATGAGCATCGTCGTCATGGTTTGGATGCTTATGGAATCGGTGCATTTTTCGCTTTTCAACCTTTCTGCCTTTCCCTGCCCGTCTCTGCCGATGGTAAGTAAAAACGTGCCCCGATTGCACTCCATAACGGGGTCGGAAAGCATAAATTTCCAAGAACGCTCTTTCAAATCGGGCTTAAACGGGTACTTCTCCACAAACGCCGTAAAATCCACAATGCGCGCCATATAGTAAGGCGAAATCGTTTCCTGAATATTGGCATCCTCCAGTAAAAATGCAAGAGGCTCTCCGGTAAATGTATCCCCTTCTACCTTGTCGATCATGGAGAAATGCGCCGATATAAAATTCCAAAGCCCCGTGTGTGCGGCTTCGTTGTTGAAAATCATATCCTTGATGTGGAAAATGTCGTTTGCAAGCCAGTAAATCACATAACCGTCCGGCTCATCGTTCTCGTTGTAGTAAATGGCCGCCATGATGTCGTCCGAATCCCATAGCCAATATTCATTCCATGCGAGCTCATCACGAAGTACCGCACCGTGCGTGCGCATGGCGTAGAGCTCATAGGTTTTTTTAAGCTCCGGGCTGTTCACATCTACACGCTGCACCCGCCCCTCAACCTGCTTGCTCTTTGGGAGCTGGTAATCCTTAATCTCATAGGAGATTTTATCGGATATAATCTCCCATCCTTTTCTTCTGTAATATGGAATGGAGTACGGGTACAAATAACTTATGGTTTGGCCTCTTTTTCGCATGTTCTTAAGCGCCTGTTCCAAAAGCTTATGCATGAGCCCCTGCCCCGAATATTCCGGGTAGGTTCCAACACCCGTAAGCCCGCCCATTTCGTACGTGCGCTGAAATACCCGCACCTTCATCGGGTACACAGCTACCTGCGATACGAGGTTTTCCTTATCAAACCACCCCAGCACATCCGCCTTTTCCAATGTCGGGAATTTGGCGCGGATGATCTCCTTCTCCTGCCAGCCAACCTCATGAAGATCCTGCTCCGTTACCTGAAAAACATAGCGAAGTAGCTGATTATACTGCTCCAAGTACTTGTTTTCAACCGGTCGCATTTTTAAGTTTCGCTGGTTCATAACTAACCCCTCTTATCGTGGTTGTACTTATTGCACCTTCGACTTCGGGTACATCATCTCGAGCAGCGCTATCACCAAGCGCGAAGGCAGCAGCCGCTTTAAAAACACGAAAATCGAATAAACGGCACCAACCGTACGCCGTACCGGTGGGTTTTTGGTGCGGATGGTTTTTAGTATAGCCTTTACGACTGCATTTGGCGGCAAACCGTTTTGCTCGTCATGTTCCATCTGCTTGACCGATTGCGTAAAGCATGTGCCGTAAGCCGTTTTTTTACACCCTTCAGCATAGATGCGCGAGGCGGTGAATGCCGTTTTTACATCCCCGGGTTCCACAAGCGCTGCCTTCACGTTAAATGGCTTAATCTCAATACGAAGCCCTTCGGTGAGCGCTTCTAAAGCGAATTTAGATGAGCTGTACAGCGTCTGAAACGGAATTGAGAATATGCCGCCAACGGAGCCTATGTTGATGATAAGCCCGCTTTTTCTCTCGCGCATGTTCTTTAATACCGCACCGATACACCTTAATGCCCCCACATAGTTTACATCCATCTGCTTTAAGGCATCCGCACCGGAGCAATCCTCCACAGCGCCTGCAATGCCGATTCC
>JAEWZS010000261.1 GCA_023458355.1 Bacillota bacterium | reverse complement strand
AAACGCCTTTTTGAGGAAATCTTCTCCGTGGTTACGCTCAACGACGTGAAGGGGCTTTCTCTTTACGGCGGCATAGACCCTACCGCCGGGGCAGATGAAAATATCTATCTCGCGGTCATTATGGGCGGGAGTCTTTCCACCATGCGCCGCGTGTTCCAAAAGATTGACGACGACGCGGGCATAGGCATGTACCTTGCGCACAGCCACCCGTATTTGGAGAACAACCGCTTATTGGGCATCGAAGGGTTGACATATTTCGGCACAGTGCAAAGCAACGGCAAAATCACCGGTGGCAACGAGAACTGCTTTGGCCTCGTCGTACCGCGCAAACACGGCAAGCGCCGCCCCGTGGGTAAAGGCATTAAAATTTTGCTCGCACCC
The DNA here is from genome assembly GCA_023458355.1 of Bacillota bacterium. Taxonomy (GTDB): domain Bacteria; phylum Bacillota; class Clostridia; order Christensenellales; family CAG-138; genus UBA7707. Next base: position 7,323 of record JAEWZS010000261.1, on the reverse strand, counting down.
GATTCCTTCAAGGGCACGCTTTCCTCCACCGATGCCATCAAGAGGCTTACCTTTGCGGCACGACGGCATTTCCCCGGTTGCAAAATCGTTCCATTGCCCATAGCAGACGGGGGTGAGGGTACCGTGCGCTCACTCGTCACCGCATGTGACGGTGCGTACAGAAAAGCGCAGGTCACGGGGCCTCTCGGAAAAAAGGTAAATGCCGTTTACGGCGTACTTCGCGGCAAGACCGCGGTTGTTGAAATGGCGGAAACCTCAGGCTTATCCCTTGTAAGCGAAGATGAGCGCGATATAATGGCCGCCTCCACATTCGGTTTAGGTGAGCTTTTGCGCCGCGCACTCGATGAAGGGTTAAGGGATATTCTCATAGGCATCGGCGGGAGCGCCACAAACGATGGGGGTATAGGCTGCGCAAGGGCGCTCGGCGTAAAATTCTTCGACGAAAACGACGAGGAGCTTATGGGCTCGGGAGCCGATCTGATTAAGGTAAAAAAGATCGACCTCGAATACCTGCATCCCGCCGTTTCAGAAGCGCGTTTTACGCTGATGTGCGATGTAATAAACCCACTTTGCGGCATGGAGGGTGCAACCTATATTTACGGGCCGCAAAAGGGAGGCACAAAGGAACAGCTCGACATGCTCGAAGAGGGTATGCAAAGCTTTTCCAAGCTCCTGTGTGAAGCCGCCGGACGCGATGTAGCAAATATACCCGGCGCAGGTGCAGCGGGGGGCTTAGGCGCAATGCTCATGGCTATACTTGACCCCACCGTGAAAAACGGCATTGACGCTGTGCTGGACGCGGTGGATTTTGAGAAGTTGCTAAAGGGTGTTGCGATGGTTGTTACAGGCGAAGGCAGGCTTGACGCGCAGAGCGTCCGGTACGGCAAGGCTGTAGCCGGCATTATGCGCCGCAGTACCGCACGAAAAGTTCCTGTTGCGGTCATCACGGGCGGCATGGGCGAAGGCGCAAACGAGCTTTACGCATTGGGCAACGCCGGGGTTATGCCCACGGCGGATGGTCCGATGAGCCTTGAATTTGCACTTACGAACGCCGAGACGCTGTTTGACGGTGCTGCGGACAGGATGTTCCGTTTCATCCGCATGGGCCGCGATGTGGAGAAGATCGGTGCACCAAAAAAGCCCCGCGCATCGCGGAGCTTGGTAGGCATATTGAGGTTTATCGGCTGGATACGCAGAAAAGACGAAGAAAAACTATATTCCTAAAATCAGTCGTATATCCTTAACGAGCGGAGTCAGCGTTGTGTAGGGCAATATCGCCGTGTTAACAAAAGAGACCGCAAGGTCATCATTTTCCACACGCACATATCCCTGGAACGGGTTGATCGGGAAGAGGTAGCTTTGCTTCGGGTCCGGACCGTGAATAAGAAAGAACATATAAACGCCGCCTCCCTTAAGCTTTGGGACGGCGTTTTCTGCATATGTCGTTGTTGTAAGTGTGGCAAAATCCACTACATCAGCACTCATGGCGGGCGCATAAACAAGGTCTACTTTATCACCGTATTTAAATGCACCCTTTATGGCACCGTATGCGGTCACGCGCACAATATCAGCTGGGAGTTGCTGCTCAACAGTACCGCCGCCCTCCTGAGAACGGAAGGCCGTTGTAAGGAAATCTGGCTCGTCCTCCACCTTGCCGATGAAAATCTCGTCGGCAGCCTCGGCCAACTCTGCAAGCGCCGCATAGTAGTAACTACTGGCAGGGGCACTGATTACCGCATCGAGCTTTTTAAGCTCCTTACGCACCTCAGTAAGCGTCATACCGGTGTCCTTTATTACAACGGAACTGCCCTTCGTATCCACCGCATCGGCATCGATTACGCTATAGGAAACCTCATCCTCGGCATAATGCACGTCCTCATTGGTCCCCAAAAAAAGCAAATACGCGCCGCCTTCCTTAAGGCTGCCCGAAGTACAGTGTACGGTGTTGCCGGCTTTGCCGTCGCCCGCTATCACCTCGGATATTTCTACATCGGCGCATACCGCACCGTTATAATCAACATGGGTCGAAACGCATACCCCGCGTACCACAAGTGAGGCATTGCGGTAGCTTTGGCGAATTGAAACAAGCGCTTGCTCGTTTTCGTTCGAGGGTTGGCTTACGCCCGCAGGCACGGCGCATGCAGATGTAAGCAACACGACGATACATGCCGCCGAAAGGATTTTTATAAAACCCTTCAAGCCTATCCCTCCCGTCCGTCACAATTAAGCATGGGCCTAGCATGCCAAAGTTCCCCTATACATTATAAACGCTTTTTCTTCCCAAAAGGTTGCGCCGCCGTAAACAAATCATAAAATATTTTAAACATGTGACGCAAAAATTACCTTTTTTCTACATCTCGCGCCGGCCCTCGAAGGCCTTGACCAGCGTCATTTCGTCGATGTATTCAAGGTTGCCGCCGATTGGTATACCATGAGCGATGCGCGTAACGCGTACGCCTTTTTGCTTAAGGAGTTTGGAGATATAAACCGCAGTCGCCTCCCCTTCTACATCGGGGTCTGTGGCGAGAATCACTTCCGTAATGCCGCCCGCGTCTACACGTTCCATTAGCTCCTTGATGCGGATATCGTCCGGTCCCACCCCGTCCATGGGGGAAATAGCACCGCCCAGCACATGGTAAAGACCATGATACTCACGCATTTTCTCCATACTTTGCACGTCACGCGCGTCGCGTAAAACGCAGATAATGCCGTTGTGCCTTTTCTCATCCGCACACAGCGCGCAGGGTTTCATATCCGTATAGCCGCCGCAGATGGGGCAAAAACCTATCTCATCCCGTGCGCGCACGATGGATGCGGCAAGCTCGCGGGCATTGGTATCAGGCATATCGAGGATATGAAAAGCAAGCCTCTGCGCGCTCTTTAAGCCCACGCCGGGCAGCCGCGCAAGCTGCGCGGTCAATATAGTTAAAGGTTCAAGCGGCATACCTTAAAACCCTAAGTTCATGCCGCCCGTGAGCTTGCTCATCTCAGCACCCACGGTTTCATCCGCAAGGCGAATAGCCTCGTTGACGGCACTCAACACCAGGTCCTGTAGCATTTCCACATCATCGGGGTCCACACAGGCTTTGTCGATCTCGATGGATTTAAGCTCCTTTTTGCCATACACAGTAGCCTTCACCATACCGCCGCCTGCGGACGCGCTGAATTCGCGTGCATTAAGCTCCTCCTGCATGCGCGCCATGTCCTGCTGCATTTTCTGTGCCTGCTTCATAAGCTGCTGCATGTTGCCTCCGCCCATGCCCGGGAAACCGCCTCTTTGCATAGTTACCTCCAATGTATCAATTAAAATTATATTATACCATGTATCGGGGTTATTAGTCCAAGATTTCCAAACCGTCACCGAACAAGCTCTTCACACGCTCGCTCACATCCTCATTTTGTTGACTAAAAACGGTCACAAGCTTCATAGTAGGCACAAGTGCATGTAAACTTTCGGTAATCAGCGCGGTGTTTTGCGCTTTTTGCACCGCCTTAAGTTTTGGCTCGCTGTCAAAAACCACCGTGAGCGTGTTGTCGGAAATGGACTGTGCCTTCCCCGACATGGCGACTACCTGCAGCATGCGGTCCTTCTCATAAACCCCTTCCAGGAGCTTTTTCCATAGAGCATCTGCCGTCCAATTTCCTTCATTGGCCTTTTGTATAGGCTGCATTTCCGCTTTCTTTGGTGCAGCAGATGTTGCCTGCTGCGTATTGTATTGTATAGGGGGCTTCTTCTCCTCCCACGGCACGGTATCCTGTACTTCTTGAAATTTTGGGGCTTCAGGTGCGCGGTTGGTTTCGCGTGTTGCTTTCACCGGCTCTGTTGCAAGCTTCTCAACCTTTTTTTCGAGCTGTTCGACACGCACGGAAAGCTCCTCAATATCCTTTTCGCTTTCCTCCACGCGCGCGATGCGCACAAGCGCCCCTTCAAACAATACACGCGGCATATCCACCATGCGCGCGCCGGACTGCGCCTTTAAAAGCGTTTCCTGCGCACGAAGGAGCCTTATTTCCGATGCGAGCGCGGCTTGTTTAAGGTAGCGGCGCATGGCATCCTCGGTGCAGTCCAATAAATCGCTGCAATTCCCGCAGAGCTTGGCTAAAAGCAGGGCTCTAAAATGGAATGTGATGTCGTGCATAAAAACACTCAAATCGCGCCCGTCATTTACGACCTTATCAAGAAGCGCAAGCGCTTTTCCTGGTTCGTAGTTCAAGAGCGCTTCAGCCATTTCAAAAAGGAAATCCGCATCCATGCTGCCGAGCACGCTGTAAACATCCTCGGTTGAGACATGTTCTCCGCAAAAGGAAATACACTGATCGGCGAGGGAGAGCGCATCGCGCATGCCGCCTTCGGCTGTGCGTGCGATGGCGGAAATCCCCTCATCCTCAATGGTAACGCCCGAATGCTCAAGAATTCGCTTGATGCAGCCCGTCATCGCAGCCATACTAAGACGGTGGAAGTCCATCCTTTGGCAGCGCGAAATGATGGTAGCAGGCACCTTTTGCGGCTCGGTGGTGGCAAGTATGAACAATACGTGCTGAGGCGGCTCCTCAAGCGTTTTTAAAAGCGCGCTAAACGCTGCACCCGAGAGCGCATGCACCTCGTCGATGATATATACTTTCTTTTTTAGCTGCATGGGCATGAAACGCGCCTTCTCGATTAGCGAACGCGCATCGTCCACACTCGAGTTGGTGGCGGCATCCATCTCCACAATATCTATGTTGTTATCCCGCATGGAAATGCATGCCTCGCATACACCGCAAGGCTCACCGTCTTTGGGGTCAAGGCAGTTGACTGCGCGGGCAAGAATGCGGGCGGTACTCGTTTTGCCCGTGCCGCGCGAACCTACAAACAGATAAGCGTGTGCCGGACGTCCCGACCTCACCTGATTTTTTAAGATGGTTGTGATATGCTCCTGCCCGACGATACCTTCAAACGTCTGCGGACGGTACCGTCTGTAAAGCGCTTCATATGCCATGAAAAAACCTCCAACTTGCTCCGCATGAGTGTGCCTTAGCTCCGAATCCGGATGGGGTTTACTAAACGGAAAAGCAAAACAGTTGCCATGCTACGATTATTGTACCATTTTCAAAAGCGGTTGCCAACTTGCGGGCAATGGGCTATAATAAGCGGGAAACAGTATTTTCCCAATCGTTTGATTGCAGGAACGGTCGCGGCAAACAAGGCGAAATATGACCGTTTAAGAGAGGAGCGCTTATGAGCGGCAAAACCGTAATATTTAGCGGAATACAGCCTTCCGGCATCCCGACGCTCGGTAATTATTTGGGGGCGCTCCGCAACTGGGCGCTTTTGCAGCGAGACGACAGGTTATGTTATTACTGCGTTGTAAACCTACACGCCATAACCGTGCGGCAAGATCCCAAGGTTTTGCGCGAACGCACATTAGAGGTAGCAGCGCTTATACTGGGATGCGGCATCGATCCGAGCCGCTCGCCTATTTTTGTGCAGTCCGATGTATCCGAGCACACGGAGCTAAGCTGGGTGCTCAACTGCAATACCTATATGGGTGAGCTTTCGCGCATGACTCAATTTAAAGATAAATCCGCCAAACATGCGGAAAATATCAACGCGGGCCTTTTCACCTACCCGGTTTTGATGGCGGCGGATATTCTTTTATATAATACAAATCTTGTACCGGTGGGCGTGGATCAAAAGCAGCACCTCGAAATCTCGCGCGACATCGCCATACGCTTCAACAATGCTTACGGCAAAACTTTCGCGGTGCCGGAGCCTTACATCCTAAAAGAGGGCGGCAAGGTAATGAGCTTGCAGGATCCGCTCCAAAAAATGAGCAAGTCTGACCCCAACCCAAACGCCTTCATAAGCATGCTCGACAGTCCGGATGTGATTTTAAAGAAGTTCAAGCGCGCTGTGACCGACAGCGATACATCCATTGTTTACGACGAAGAAAACAAACCCGGCGTATCGAACCTTCTTTCCATTTACGCCGTCTGTACGAATAAAACCATTGCCGAGGCGGAGGCAGATTTTGCAGGCAAGGGTTACGGCCAATTGAAAACGGGCGTTGCGGACGCTGTAATAGCGACCCTTTCACCCGTGTATGAAACCTACCGCCGCTATATGGACGACAAGGCGGAACTCACGCGCATCTTAAAAGACGGCGCGGACGCTGCACGAAAGCATGCTCGCACCACGCTTGACCAAGTGTACACGACGCTTGGGATCAAATAAACTTATAAAACGAATACGGCGGCACAAAATTGTGCTGCCGTATTCGTTTTAAGATAAACCGTAAGCAAAAAGCGGATGCCAAGTAAGTTTATTTTGATGCCATGTAAAGCCGAACTTCCATCGGCACCTCAATCCTCCCGCCTTTTGCTGTAAAATAGGCAGCAACATCATCAAAAACCGCCTTCCGCTTATCGTCGCTGATTTCATGCATGTCCGAATACGAATTGAGAAGCCGTATATACCGCTCGGTTTTGTATTCCTCCACCCAACGATAAGTTTTTGTTTCGACCGGGCCGAACAGACCGTCTGTCCCCATCTGCGCTATGCGTTTTAAATGGAGCTTCTCGCCCTCTTGAGGGGTGATGTAATCATCAAGCTCAGGCGCATACCGTTGAAAAATACGAGACAGCTCGTTTTGAAGCTTCGTCTCCTGTGAAACTACGGATTCCAGATGCCAAAATAGCGCAATCGTCCCACCCTTTTTGAGGAGTCTGTAAGCTTTGGGGATACCAAAGCGCGGGTCTATCCAGTGGAAGGCGGTGGCGGAGAATACGAGATCGAAACTATTCTCCGGGGCAACATAATCTTCAAACGTAGATAAAACCGCTTCAAAATTCGGAAAAGAGGCATATTTCACCCGAAGGAAATTCACCTGCTCTTCCCCGATTTCAAGGGAAGTCTGAGAGTATCCGTGTTTCACAAAATAATCGGTTGCCTGCCCGGGACCTGCGCCGATCTCGAGAAGCCTTGTGCCGTGGGAAAGCTTTGCAAATTCAACTACGTCCTCAAATAGGTTTATAGGATAACCGGGTCGGGCAAATTCGTAATCGGCAATTATGTTGTTAAATACCTTGCTGTTCAATCCGTATTACCCTCCATCAAGCCAACGTAATATTCATCCTCCACCCATTTGGCGGGGTTGTTTTCTATGTATTGCATGCACAGCAGAAAATCCTGCTCGTCGCGGATGATATGCTCATAGTAGGAGCGTTGCCAGATATTGGACCCAATTCTTTTGTTTGTAAATCGTTTAAACGTTGATAGAAAAGCCGGTATTGTTGCATTTGCCGATGTATGCTGTGTAGGGGGCGGCGTCCTCGACGCCCCTT
>JAEWZS010000260.1 GCA_023458355.1 Bacillota bacterium | reverse complement strand
GCTCTATCCAGAGCGGCTCTGTATTTTTATCAATGAGAGGTATATATGCTTAAATTCGAAATGTTGAAAATCCAACAGATTTTTGTAATAAAAACGGTTATCATAGTTATCGACTAAGCCAGTCGATTGTTAAATATCAAACAATTGACCGCTTAGTAAAATTTATGTATTATGATAGCGCGCAGTGTTTAAAAAGCGCGCATGATATTCGCAAAGCGGGGTAAATTCGTATGAAAAATGTCGTCATTATCGGCGGTGGCTACGCCGGCGTACTAGCAGCGAAGAAGCTCGCGAAGAGGCTCAAAAAGAACCCCGACGTGCAGATCACACTAATCGATAAAAATACCTTCCATACCATGCTTACGGAACTCCACGAAGTAGCTGCAGGCCGCGTCGAGGAGGACAATATCCGTATACCCTACTCGAAGATATTCGCCAAGCGCCGCATAAACTTCGTGCACGACTACGTAGAGCTTGTAGATTTAGAAAACAGAGTCGTGCGCGGGAAAAAGGGGAACTACCCTTACGATTACGCGGTGATAAGTGCGGGTTCAAGGCCCACCTATTTCGGCGTTCCCGGCGCGAAAGAGAATACTTATCCGCTTTGGTCGTTTGAGGATGCAACACGTTTGAAGGAACGCATCCATGAGTGCTTCCGCAAGGCCTCTACGGAACTAAATGAAGAAGAAAAGAAAAAGCTTTTAAGCTTCTATGTTGTAGGCGCGGGTTTCACGGGTGTGGAGATGATCGGCGAGCTTGCCGAGTACGTTCCCGTTCTCGCGGAGCGCTACGAGGTGGACCCTTCGCTTGTTACCCTTTACAACTTGGATGCCTTGTCCCGCGTGGTACCCAATCTGCCTGAAGACCTGTCCGCACAGATCCAACGCCGTCTTGAAAAAATGGGTGTCAAGGTGCTCCTTGGCGCTAACGTCGTGGAGATAGGGGATGGCTTCATTGCCTATAACCGCGGAGGCGAGCGTATACAAAGCGTTGCGGGCACCGTGATATGGGTCGCAGGTATCGAAAGCGCAGAGGTGACCCAGCAGATAGGCTGCGAACTGCCAAATCAAAGACGCTGCAGGCTTGAATCTGACGCATACCTAAGAAGCGTTAAAGATGATCATGTTTACATCGCGGGCGACAATTTGCTGTTTACCGCCGACGGCGATAGTGCACCTGTGCCGCAGATGGTGGAAAACTGCGAGCAGAGCGCCGAGATTGTGGCGCATAATATCGTTTGCGCTGTTACAGGTGCGGGCGAAATGGAAGCTTACAAGCCCAATTTCCACGGAGTCATGGTGAGTGTAGGAGGTCGCTACGGGAAGGCACGCGTAGGTACAGCTAACCACAAAATCAACCTTGCATCCTTTTTTGCGATGTTCGTCAAGCACTTCATCAACATCGTATATTACATACAGGTGCTTGGTTGGAACAAGATCGCAAGCTATCTAAAGCACGAGTTTTTCACCATTCGCAACAGAAGAAGCTTTGTGGGCGGGCATTTTTCCAACCGCACCCCGAGCTTTTTACTGGTACCGCTTCGCATATGGCTCGGTGCGGTATGGGTGTTTGAAGGCGTCTTAAAAATCGTAGAGGGCTGGCTTAAGAACCCCATGCTCGAAGGCTTCTTTGGCGGCGCGACCGCTTGGTTTAACTCCCTTTTAGGCGGTGTTAGCGGTGCTACAGGTACAGCCGCTGCGGCGGATGCGGTATCGAGCGCCACTTCCGCAGCGGGCGGAGCTACGGCATCACCGGGTACGGTTTTGTTCAATATCAACTTCCTCGGCATTTTCAAGGCTATTTTCGTGAGCGGAAAAACGCTTGCGGAGTCCTCGATTTCCGATTATGCCTTTAAATTTGATATTCCGCTTATGAATTGGTTTATCAATGAAGTGCTTCTGCCGCGGCCGGGCCTGTCGCTTGCGATGCAGATATTCATTGTGTTCGCAGAGATACTCATCGGTCTTGGTATGATGGGAGGCTTGTTCACTACGCTTTCGGGGCTTGTTTCGCTTGTATTGCTGTTTATGTTTGCTTCCACTACGGGGTTGTTTCTGTCCTCTTTCTGGATGATTTTTGCAGGGATTGCCATCCTATTTGGCGGGGGACGAATTTTCGGCTTAGATTATTATGTGATGCCGGCTCTTAAAAACGGCTGGAAGAAGATCGGCTGGGTAAGGAAATCATACCTCTATCATGACTGAGAACAAATTCGATACACCGCACGAAGCAGGGCTTACCTACGATGCGGCAGTAGATAAGACAAGCAAAGAGATGCAAAGTCTGCTGCGCGGTGCGCCGATGGTGATCCGCTCTATGACGTATCATCTTTCAAAGGCCGCAGGCAAGCAGATACGGGCACGCATTCTCCTTGCTTGCGCACTCCGTGAGGATGAAACCGTTGACCCAAATGCTATAAAGGCAGCTGCAGCGGCGGAGCTTCTCCATCTTGCGACACTCGTTCACGACGACATCATCGACGATGCGGATAAGCGCCGCGGTATCGATACGGTGCATCGCAAGTTCGGTCAAAAATACGCCGTACTTTGCGGAGATTACCTGTTTTGCACGGCGCTTGAACTTGTTTCTTCCGTGACCGAAAAGGAAGACCGAAAGATTGACCGAGCGTTTCCGCATTACCTCACGGAGGTTCTCTTAGGCGAGCTTAGGCAAAACGCCAACGATTTTAATTTCTCTCTCTCGGAGCGCGAGTATTTTATGACGATCCGCGGCAAAACGGCAGCGCTGTTTGAGGCATGCTTCTACATAGGTTTTTTGCTATCGGATGAACCTGATTCGGCGAAGGATATCTATAAGCGCGTGGGGAATGACCTTGGCATAATTTTCCAGCTTAACGACGACTGTGCGGATTATGCATCTACGCAGGAAAAAAGCAAAAAGCCCGTGCTCAGCGATTATCTGCGGGGTGTAATCACGCTTCCGCTCATCTATGCTTTAAAGCATGACAGTTCGCTGCGCGCACGCGCACAAGCAGGTATGCCGGCTTCCGAGCTTAAGTTGGCCGTGATTGCAGCAGGCGGACTTACGTACACACAATCGAAGATCGACACCCTGTATAAGCGGACAGCTAAGGCGATAAACGGCATTAAGGGTGATGCAAAACGGGAAATCTTAATGGGGCTTTTAATGAAAGCTGCCGGGAGTCAAAAGTAAATGGACGCGATTGGGCGGTTATTTACCTACGTTGAGATTAAGACCAAGATTACGAGCGTATTTCCGTTTTTGATGACGCTCGCATATCTAACTGTAAACGGTGATACAATCGACCCGCTGCGCACAGCGGTGTTCTTTTGCGGCATGTTTTTGTTCGATCTCACAGCCACAACCATCAACAACTATAACGACACGAAAAATAACCATCAAACGCTTACGCTTCCTCGCAATACCGCGCTGATCATTACGTTTTTACTTTTTGCGCTAAGCACGGCACTCGGGATATGGCTCGTAGCTTTAACGGATATTGTGGTGCTTATTGCAGGCGCATTGTGCTTTTTGTTCGGTGTTTTATACTCCTACGGGCCTGTGCCCATTTCCCATGGTCCCTACGGAGAAGCTGTTTCGGGCTTTTTCTACGGATTTCTGATACCGTTCATTATCGTGTACATAAACGCCCCTGAAACGCTCTTTACTTATTCGCTCGTGGGCGGTGCATTCACCGTAAAGTTTTTTATAATACCGCTTATAGGGCTCGTACTTCTTGGTGTACTTCCGACCTGCCTTACAGCTAACATCATGTTCGCCAATAACATCTGCGATTGTGAGCACGATATTGCTGTAAAGCGTTTTACCCTTGCGTATTATCTAAAGCGCAAGCACGCACTTTATCTGTTTGCTGCCCTTTACTACCTTGCCTACGCATCGGTTGTCCTGATGGTTGCGCTGCGCTTATTGCCCTTTTTAAGCCTGCTCCTTTTAGTAACGCTCATACCGGTGCAAAAGAACATTAACGTATTTTTTAAAAAACAGGTGAAGGAGGAAACGTTTATTGTGGCGATTAAAAACTTTCTTCTTATCATCATCGCACATATAGCACTCATCTTTCTTGGTGCTCTTTTGCCTGGGTGGGGGGTAGGATGAAATTCGCGGCAAAGCGCGACCTCATTATCGTAGGTTTGGTTGCGGCAATCGGGTTATTGCTCTTTTTCATCATGCGGGGCGCAGTGGGGAAACCGGGTGCGTATGCGGAAATCTACTATAAGTCGCAGCTTGCCAAAACCGTTACGTTGTCTTCGGGCAAGGAGGAGAGCTTTTCGCTCGACGAACTTCCAAATGTGGTGTTTCACTTTTATGGCGACGGCAGCATAGCATTCATCGAGTCCGACTGCCCGGACAAAATATGCATTCGGTCCGGAAAGCTTACTTACGTAGGTCAAACGGCTGCATGCCTGCCAAATGAGGTTTATATAAAGGTCGTTGGCGAGCAATTTGATCCCGACGCGCCCGATCTCGTGGTTGGATAATAGGTAGTAATGGAATCGGAACGTATCGCAACAGGCGATAAGGAGTAGTATAGGAAAATGGAAGGGAAAACCTTGGAGAAAAAGAGGGATACGGCATACGTAAAGCGTCTCGCGCTCATGGGCGTGCTATTTGCACTCGCTGTCGTACTTTCCATTATAGAAGGTTTCATTCCCGTTCCCGTGCCTGTGCCGGGCGTACGGCTTGGGCTTGCGAACATCGTTGTGATGTTTGCACTTTTGAAGCTTCGAAAGCGCGATGCGCTTGCGCTCGTCGTCTTAAAAGCTCTGTTTGCGGCTGCCACGCGCGGTGCTGTTGCGGGTGCATTAAGCCTGTCGGGCGGTTTTCTTTCGTTTTGCATCATGGCGCTTATCCTTACTTTTCAAGGTGAGAAATCCACGTATCTTCTCGTAAGCGTTATGGGTGCAGTTTTTCACAACATCGGGCAGATACTTGCGGCTTCGCTCATTCTCGATACCTTTTTATGGCCGTATTTTCCGGTTCTGCTCCTTTCGGGCATCGTTACGGGATTTGCAACCTCTGTTTTGCTGAAGCTGACCTCTCCGGCGTTTCAGAGATTGCATCTAAAATAAACCAAAACTCAAACCCTAAAATTAGGAGGAATTTATGAAGAAACTATTCGCGTTCGTTATGGCTACTATGCTTCTGAGCGCACTCGTCGCAGGCTGCGGTACCACTGCACCCGGCGCCACTGAGACACCTGCTGTCAGCACTGAGGCACCCGTTGCCGGCACTGAAGCTCCCGTTGTCAGTACCGAGGCACCTACCGTCGATGTCGTAAAGACCGGCCTCGCAGTCGTCACCTCTGTTTCCGGATCGAAGGATGCTGCGGCGGATGCTGCAGGCGTCGTGCAGGGCTACTCCACCATCGCCGCGGTCACGGTAGATGCACAGGGTAAGATTGTTTCTTGCGTTATCGATGCCGCGCAGACCAAAGTCAATTTTGACACCGCGGGTGTTGTTACAACAGCACTTGATACCGAGTTTCAGACCAAGAACGAGCTTGGCGAAGGCTATGGCATGAAGGCCGCCTCCTCTATCGGCAAGGAATGGAACGAGCAGGCTGCCGCGTTTGCCGCCTATGTTATTGGCAAGACAGCTGAAGAGGTACAGGGCATTGCTATGAGCGAAGGCTATGCTGCCGACGCCGACCTTAAGGCCTCCGTCACCGTGCACATTACCGACTTTATCGAAGTTGTTGCGAAGGCCGTCGCTAACGCTCAAGAGCTTGGCGCTTCCTCCGGCGATATTCTGAGCGTCGGTACCGTAACGAACATCGGCTCTTCGAAGAACGCCGCTGCGGACGCCGAAGGACTCGTACAGGTTTACAACACCTACGCCGCGGTTACTAAAAAAAGCGACGGTGTCATCACAAGCTGCATCATCGATGCAAGCCAGGCCAAGGTAAACTTTGACACGACCGGTAAGATCACGACCGACATCTCTGTCACTGTTGCGACCAAGAACGAGATCGGCGAGGGCTATGGCATGAAGGCCGCCTCCTCTATCGGCAAGGAATGGAACGAGCAGGCCGCTGCATTTGCCGCCTATGTGACGGGCAAAACCGCCGCTGAGGTGGAGGGAATCGCCATGAGCGAAGGCTATGCGGCCGACGCTGACCTTAAGGCTTCCGTTACCGTGCACGTGACCGATTTCATTAAAGTTGTAGCGAAAGCTGCAAAATAACAAATCTGACGGACTAAATCGGAGAGGCCACCCGTTGCCTCTCCGATTCTCACAAGAAAGCATGAAAAAGACAATCGCCATATTCCTTGCTCTAATTTTACTTTTAACAAGCGGCTGCGCCTTACAAAAGGAGCAGCGCTATAACGCGCAGTTTTTAAGCCTTTTTGATACGCTCACCACAATCGTCGGCTACGCGAAAAGCGAGGATGAGTTTAAGGAGCTTGCTGAAAGACTTCGTTTGAAGCTTGAGGAATATCATCAGCTTTACGATATCTACAATGATTATCCGGGCATCAATAACATGAAGACGATCAATGATAATGCAGGTGTTGCACCCGTTAAGGTGGATTCGCGCATCATTGACCTATTACAACTCATGATTGTGCGAAATGCTGAGACGAGCGGCGCCGTGAACGTGGCAATGGGAGCGGTGTTAACAATCTGGCACGATTACCGCGAGGGAGGTTTAAATGACCCCGAAAATGCGAAGCTTCCTCCCATGGAGCTTTTAGAGGAGGCAGCGGAGCATACAAATATAAACGATATAGTGATCGATGAAGAAAACTCCACCGTATACCTTCGCGACCCATTCATGCGACTTGATGTAGGTTCTACAGCGAAAGGCTACGCGACCGAGCAGCTGGCGCTGTACGCAAAAAGCCTAGGTGTTACTTCGCTTCTAATAAGCGTAGGCGGCAACATTCGCGCAATCGGCGAAAAAAAAGAGCCCGATTCAAAGGGTGATACACGTTGGAATATCGGCATACAAAACCCCGATAAAGAGAGCGAGCAGACGGAGATCATGCATGTGCTCGTCAACGATATGGCCATCGTTTCAAGCGGTGTTTACGAGCGCTATTATGTGGTGGACGGTAAAAAGTACCATCATATCATTGACCCTAAAACTCTCAAGCCCTCTATGAACTATCAGCAGGTGACCATACTTTCAAAAGACTCCGGTATTGGCGATTCCCTCTCTACTGCTGTGTTTATCCTTTCGGTTGAGGAAGGGAAGATGCTGTTAAAAAGCGTAGGTGCTGAGGCAGCATGGGTAAAAGAAGACGGAAGCATCGAATACACAGACGGCTTTTTAGAATATGTCAAAGAAGCGCAAGAGAACGCATAACGGCGTAAATATAACCATTTTTCTTGACAATTTCATTTCGTTTTGAGTAAACTAAAATAAATGAATATGGTTTTCTTCCGGTTGGGCGGCTTTGCCGCTTCAAGACGCTGAAGCTTATGGGTGGGAGCTTTTTTAAAGCTCTCACCTTTTTTATTTTTCAAGGAGGGTTATTCGTATGACAGTTTTGGAAGGATCGGTGGTCGCCGCTATGTGTTTTCTCACGGTGTTCCTCGCGCTGGGTGGCGTTTTCGTCCTCATGAAGGTGCTTTCAGCCTTGCTGGGTGCTTTTTCGCGCGAAAGGAAGGGGGAGTAGCTTATGTGGAGTGAGATTCTGCAAAAACTTTTTGCTCAAACGGGATTTTCCGCGCTCACATGGCAGCACGGGTTGATGCTCTTTTTAGCGCTTGTTCTTATTTACCTGGCGGTAGCAAAAAAATTTGAGCCGCTTCTTCTGCTGCCCATCGCGTTTGGAATGCTGCTTGCAAACCTTCCGC
The DNA here is from genome assembly GCA_023458355.1 of Bacillota bacterium. Lineage (GTDB taxonomy): Bacteria > Bacillota > Clostridia > Christensenellales > CAG-138 > UBA7707. The sequence continues at coordinate 6,959 of JAEWZS010000260.1, read as the reverse complement.
TCTCGGGGCTTATGGCAGAACCTAAGGGACAAACACCCGGCGGCGTATTATACTACCTGTATTTGGGCGTGAAGCTCGGCATCTATCCTTCTCTCATCTTTTTAGGCATAGGAGCTATGACGGATTTTGGCCCGCTTTTGGCGCGGCCGTCGAGCCTTTTTATGGGTGCTGGGGCACAGTTCGGAATTGCCGCAGTATTTGTACTGGCGCTTTCCCTGGGTATGACGCCTGGTGAAGCCGCGTCCTCGGCGATTATCGCGGGTGCGGATGGCCCTACGGCCATTTACCTAACCACGCGGCTTGCGCCACATATTCTTCCGGCGGTGGCAATCGCGGCGTATTCGTATATGGCACTTATCCCGCTCATACAGCCACCGCTCATGCGACTTCTTACAACGAAGCGCGAGCGAGAGGTGAAGATGGAGGAACTTCGCGTTGTAGGGAAACCGGAGCGAATACTGTTCCCCATTGCGGTCACGCTTTTTTGTGCTCTTTTGCTTCCTTCGGCGACGCCCTTAATCGGTATGCTGATGCTCGGTAATCTTTTCAGGGAAAGCGGCGTGACGGAGCGATTGAGTGAAACGGCACAAAACGCTCTCATCAATACCGTTACCATATTTTTAGGCGTTACGGTCGGGGCCACGGCTAGTGCGGAGACATTTTTGCAGCCGGAAACGCTTAAAGTAATCGCGCTTGGTCTTGGAGGCTTTGTTTTGAGCACCGTGGGTGGGCTTCTTTTGGGCAAACTCATGTATGTGTTAAGCGGCGGCAAGGTGAACCCACTCATCGGTTCTGCGGGTGTATCTGCCGTGCCTATGGCAGCGCGCATTTCCAATAAAGAAGGGTTAAAAGCGAACCCTGCAAGCTACCTTTTGATGCACGCCATGGGGCCGAATGTCGCGGGCGTGATCGGCTCCGCCGTGGCGGCTGCGGTGCTATTGTCCGTATTTGGTTAATCCCTATATACATTTTCATACAACGGGCCGTGTACTTTTTGCACGGCCCGTTGTAAAATGAAAAAAAGCAATTCTTATTTTCTTATCAAAAATTCGTCAACATGGAGGCGGGTACATGGTAGAACAAGAAACGGTAAAAAAGAGGATAGGGTTTCATACCTCAGGCACGGAAAGAATCAGCTACGGACTTTACTTTTTCGGGCAGAACGTATTTTACTACATTCTCACCCAGTTCTTAGGGCCGTTCATGACCGATATCGGCATTGCAGCAGCGACGGCGGCCGTGATCACCATGATCGTGAAAATTTGGGATGCGGTTAACGACCCGATATTTGGCGGCATTGTGGACAGAGTACGCTTTAAGCGGGGCAAATTTATACCTTGGCTTAGAATATCCCTTATATTGATTCCCCTTTCCACCGTATTTTTATTTGCCGCGCCAGCGGGTATAACGGATGTGGCAAAGGTCATCTGGGTAACAATCGGCTACGTTTTATGGGATACCGCCTACACCATCTGCGATGTTCCCATCTATGGTCTTGTCACCACTATGACAGGGAACCTTGAAGAGCGAACATCCGTGATGGCAATCGGCCGTATATTCGCGGGCCTTGGTGCTGCCGCGGCTGTGATGCTTCTGCCCCAGATACGAGAAGCGGTGGGCGGCTGGCTGCCCTCGGTCGTGATAGCCTCCGTATTGGCGCTTATCGTGATGGCACCAGTCTTATTCACCGCGAAGGAGCGCATTGAACCGCCCAAATCAGAAACGGAACCGGGCCTTAGGGAAATGTTTCGTTTCTTTAAAAGCAACAAATACATGCTTGTGTTCAATCTTGCGCTTATCATAACTTCTTTTACCAATGTCGCGGGTGCGCTAAACGTGTATTTCGCGCGCTATCTATTGGGCGATGAGAAGATGCTTACACTGTTCGCTGCACTAGTACTCATCCCCATGCTCGTCGCCTCAGCTTTCATGCCTGCGCTCGTCAAAAAGTACGATAAGTTTAAAATGTATTTTTTCGCGTCGGTTATGAGTGTTGTGATGGGGCTCGTGCAGTTTTTCATCGGCTATGGCAATTTGACGGTACTCATCATAACGACGATACTTCGCTACATCCCTGCGGGTGTCACGAGTGCGCTCATATTCATGTTTACGCCGGATGTCGCGGAATACGGGCACTATAAAACAGGCGTTCGCGCCTCGGGTATCGCGTTTTCCATACAAACCTTCACTGCCAAGCTTACAGGGGCTATCTCAACCGCAATGGGGCTTTTCGCACTCGCGTTTATCGGCTTTATCGAGGGGGAGGGTGCGGTGCAGCTTTCGGGCTTCAACGATAAATTCTGGTTCATCTACGCGCTTGTGCCCTGCGTGGGTGCAGCTGTATCGCTCATCGTGCTTTGGATGTATAAGCTTCGCGATAAAGACGTGCAGATCATGACGGACTGTAACAGCGGCGCAATCAGCCGCGAGGAGGCAGAAAGGCTGCTGGGACAAAAATGAAGAATTAAAACGATAAAAGGCTCCTCGATGGAGCCTTTTTTATGGATTGTTATTTTGATTGAAATCGTATCGCCGCATGCAAACCGTAGGATTCCCTTGTCTTTAAAATATATGGCTCGTGCAAGGCCGCAACGCCCGGCAAATCGCCACCTACGCCACACATCGCGCCGTCGAGCGATAGTTCGGTAATATCCGTATAGCTCAATTCGTGCAAATGCTCCGCTTGATCAAGAGCTTCCTGCGTATAATGACGGGCGGAAAACAGAAACCCACTGCCGCTTAAGTCTGTAACGGAAATTATTCCGTCCGCTCCCGAAAGTGTCAGCTCGCGTGTACCACCACGCGTACCGTTTTCCTGGGGGCGCATATAGCGGTGTTCAAGCTCGTTAACCGTTAACGTAAAGCGTGAAATGCGCGCGCCACTCTCGCGGTCGGGGTAGTTTTCGTGTGGGCCGCGCCCGTAAAAGCGCACTGTATCGAAGTCTCTTGGAAGTGCCAAACGTAATCCCGCGCGCGGCAGCTCGAGCTTTCGGGAAACTACCTCCTGTTTTACCTCAATCATGCCGTCGCCGTATATTTTGTAGATGACTTCCGACCGCTGTAATAGCGGATGGCTCCATTTGGCGTGAACAAGCACAAAACCTTCTTCAATTCGGCCGTCCATAGCTTTTGAACGCTCGCGTTTTGCGGCACGCCGCCATGATTCGCACGGCATGAAGCGGAGGATCAATGGAACGAAGTTAGAAAGTCCGCGGTCGTTATCCGTTTGTGCGCGATAGGTATTGGGACGAAGCGGCGAGCGGATCCACTCCTTACCGTTGATGCGAGCGCTGATAAGCGTTCCGCTCGAAAACGTGTAAGCGAAGCCTTCTCCCATAACCGTCAAATGCTCGTTTTCCCATGTGAGCCTCGGCGCAGGAAGCTTTGTGTTTATGCGCGGCAGCTTCCCCTTCCGAATTGCAATCTGAGAAAAGGCGACCTCATAATTTTTCTCCGCCCACGCATGATCTTCCCTGAGAAGCCACGAAAATGTGATGAACGCCTCTTTGCCCGGGGGTGCGGGGTATTTGAAAGCAACTTGGATCTCCCTACTACAAAGCGGTCCTACGCTTTCATATAGGACAAGCGGAACTTCGCCCTCTTCCAGTAAATAGCCGTCTGTTTCTATACGCCATACGAGGCGGTAGGCACTAAGGTCGGAAAATAGTTGGTCGTTTCGCACCAAAAACCGCCCCGCGCCTATGTTTACAGGCAGAACGCGGAGTACCTGATAGCACTTTTTTACTTCATACGCGGAGGGGTGGGGTGTTCTGTCAGCTGCGAGTATGCCGTTCGCACAAAAATAGCGGTCACTCCCTACGTTAAAAGCGCTCTTATGCCCCTTAATGCTGAATTTTTCTTTAAAATCGCTCCCGTAGAGCCATTGGTCGCCCTCCGGTGTCTTTTTGCGGATGGACTGATCCACATAATCCCAGATGAAGCCGCCGCACATATGCTTATAACGCTCGAACGCCTCGGTGTATTCGTTGAAGTTGCCGAGGCTGTTTTCCATGGCGTGCGCGTACTCGCACAAGAGTACCGGCATATGTTCATATTGCTCAATTCTTACAGCCTTAGAGTCGGAAGACAGTGCATTAATGATGCCCTTCGGCTTTTCAAGTGGCTGCTTTTCGCATAGCGCACGGAACGTTTTTGCGTCGGGATACATGCGGCTTATTACGTCGGAACTTCTCTTATCGTGCTCGCCTTCGTAGTGGAACGGGCGCGTATCGTCAAGAAGCGCTGCCGCATCGCGCATGGCCGTGAAATTTTCACCCATACCGGCTTCGTTGCCGAGACTCCAGAAAAACACGCATGCATGGTTGCGGTCTCGAAGTACCATCCGGCGCATCCTGTCTATGCAATGTGCTTTCCATTGTATCAGCCCTAAGGGGAGCTTTCTTCGCGCACCGTGGGACTCGAGATCGTTTTCATCCATAACAAGGATACCGAGCTCGTCGCAAAGCTCGTAGAGCATAGGGTGGTTGGGGTAGTGGCTTGTGCGCACAGCGTTGATGTTGAGCCGTTTCATGTTGACAAGGTCCGTGCGATAGAGCTCTTTACTAAGCGTCCAGCCTGTGTCGGGGTCGTAATCGTGGCGGTTTACGCCGCGTATTTTTAGAGGCATGCCGTTTAACATCAGCACATTGCCTTGTATCTCCATCTTTTTAAAGCCGAATCGGAACGCCTTATAGGTCGTTTCCCCATGGGCTTCCATCTCAAGCACAATCGTATAAAGATGGGGCTGCTCGTGGCTCCAAAGATTCGGCCGCTCAACCATTTGTGAAAACTTGACTTCCTTTTGCCTGTCGAGGGTAAGTGTCTCTTCACCCAAGGTTAGGCTGAGTTCTCGTATGTACGCTTTTATCCGAACTTTGTGCGGTAGCCCGTAGTTTTGTAAAGAGAGCGTGAGAAGAGCCTTCGCGTTTACAAGTGATGCATCGAATTCTGCACGCATATAAAAATCGCGGATACAGGCTTTCGGCTCAGCGTACAGGTATACATCGCGGTAAATGCCGCTGAAAAACCACATATCTTGATCTTCAAGGTAGGTGCCGTCACTGTAGCGCCAAACCGTAAGGGTGATTTGGTTTTCCCTATCGTTTAGATATTCTGTCACGTTGAATTCGTGCGGGGTCATGGAACCTTGCGAATAGCCTATCTTTTTCCCGTTCACGCTCACTTCAAGTGCAGCCTTAGCGGCACCCACGTGTAAGTAGACTGTCCTGCCCCTGAAAACCTTAGGCAAAGTGAACGTGCGGCGGTAAACGCCCTTTTCTTGTAAGGCATGGCTTATTTTGGGGATGCGCCTTTTTTTCGTACCGATTGCCTGCGGGTAGGATACGCAGTAGTAATAGGGGGTACCGTAGCCGTTTAGCTGCCATACGCCGGGCACTTTTATGTCGTCCCACTTGGAATCGTCAAATCCCTTCGCGTCGTAACGGGGCGGAAGCTCTGTACCCATGCTCCAAAAAAATTTCCATGTACCGTTGAGTAAAAGCTTATAGGGCGGCGTACTGCGCGAAACAGCATCCTCCTCGCAGGTATAAACATCTGTGAGGGTGTGGCCCTCCTCCTTGTTGCGATGAATAATATCCAAGTTCTCCCAATCAAAACGGCTGCGGCTCATATGCGCCTCCAAAGATAGATGTGCTGTTACTTGGTATCATAGCGCAAACAGCGGAAAACGACAATGAAAAACGCCGGACGCAAATCCGGCGTGTAAAGTCAGAGGAACGATTACATCTTTTTAAATAAGCCTCCGAGCACATCTCCTGCCTTATTGAGAGAGATTTTTGCCTTTACACCTTCTATAACGCTGTTAATCTGGTCGTCGGGAAGATCCACACCCAGTACGCCTTCGAGCGCTTTCACGGGATCCTTGGTAAATTTGGCGGCGAAGTCCTTGTCATTCTTTACCTTATCGGCAATCTCTTCAATCTTTTTCTTGATATCCATGTGAATTCTCCTTTCACTTAAAAGCTAACGATTTATTCAAGTATACCAAATTTATCCTTGATGGGAAAGCGATAAATCACGAATAATTCTTAGTTTTAAATTCCGGGTATTCGCATTCGAGGCTCGCGTTTTCCCCAATTACATCAAACAGCGTCTCAGCCCCTTTTTTAAAAATATACTGTACGGTACAAGAAGGGCTTTCATGGATATGCCTTTCCATTGCGCCGTTATGGGGTGCACGAAGCAGTCTGGCGTTTTCGCTTATTAGCTTTACAGTTAAGCTAAATGCACCCTGCTTGATACATATGGTGTTGTCGCCTATAAAGGCGAGCTTAGCGCCGCGGTAGGTTGCCAGGCGGTACTCTTTGCCGCAAAAAAGGATGGGACAAAGTATCCCCGTAAACTTCGTTCGTAAGAAAGGAATGTCGGCCACGGAAAGCATCAATGAAAGATTTTCTTTTTTGTGCGCATAGTGCGTCCAAAGATAGCGCGAGGGGAAGGAACTGCCGCGGTCACCCTCAATGTAGCCGAGTGCATCGTCGAATACAAAGCGCTTTCCATTGACACTAAGTGTACCGAACACGCTATGGCACATGCTCACAACACGGTGGCGGCACTGCATTTTCGGGACGTGCTCAAAAGGGCCCATGATAGGGGTTGATAACGTCTCAAACGGCCCGAACACAAGGCGGCCGCTCACATCGAGTGCATTTGTTCTTAGGCTCATCTCCAGGCCATTTTCGCGGAACACGCATTTCCCGATACGAAAGAAAAAACGGTTTTCACCCGCTTCAAATCTTTCCATGGGGAAGCGTACAAAGCCTGAGACATCATCGGTAATCACCTGTATGGAGGCAAAACGCCGCCCGCTTTGGTCCGCATGGAGCGCAGGTATTACCGCCACCGTGCTTTTCTCTGAAGTCTGCTTAAAATAAAAGCCCTCAAAATAGTTTTTCTTTTCGTCAAGTCCATAAAAACCCCGCATGCTCATACCTCCGTCC
>JAEWZS010000259.1 GCA_023458355.1 Bacillota bacterium | reverse complement strand
GGTTTGATAGGGGCTATCGCCCTTAACGAAGAATACGGGGGTTACATCGTTTATATCGATGATGGGTACCCATTCATCGAGCGTGTACGTATCCACCTCACCCTGCAGCACAGGAGAAATGAAGGGGCCGTAATCGGTAGCCAGGAGGGTATAACCATCGGAAGGCTGGTTGTACACAAACTGAATGCCTTCCTGACCATTTGCGCCATCCATGCAGACCACATCAATTCGCTGATCCAAGGTTTCGATGGCGTTGCTCGACAGCAGTCGGGCAGAAATATCCACACCGCCGCCTGCTGCGTAGGGAACCACGATTTTAATGGCACGCTCTTTGGGGAACTCTACACCGACAGGTGCCGGTGCTTCGGTGGCTGTCACCTCAGCGGTGGGTTCTACAGAGGCTGAAGTATCGGGAGCTGCCGGTGTGGCTGCGCATGCGGATAGACTCAAAACTAGCATTGCCGCAAGCGAAAGGGATAACCACTTCTTCATTTTCTTACCTCCAAAATACTTTGTTTTATACTCTCCGCCGACATCGCTAATTAGGTGCCGATTCGGCAGAAAAAGTCTTACTTAGGCGCGTTCAAGCCGTATAAGCTTAACGCCCTCTCTTTGCACACGGGCACAAACCGTAGCAAAGGCATCGAGATTTTCTACGATCTGTCCAAAGCGGTTGCTCGGACGCCACCCCGTGGGCAAAAGAATGCGGCACTCACGGCCGTAGAATATGCCAAAGTCATACACGGCATTGGGTGTACCCTGCCACTGGTACGGTAGATAGGCGTTCCACACAAGGTCGCCCGGAATGGGAAACATCGTCTGGTTTTCCGGAGGCAGCGAAAATGCCTTTTCTTGGCTTAAGCGGGTTTCCGGTACCCCAAAGCTCAGCTCGCGTCCTGTGAACATTGCGTGAATGGCATGGTTTTCAAGGGGATTTTCTAAGAGCTCCCAAATCATCTCAGCAGTCTTGGGTGCCTTATCCTCAAGAAGTTCTGCAATGGCAGAAACGCCCTCCTCCACAAATGTCATTCGAATGCGTTTCATTGGTCTTCCTTTCCGGGCTCGTTGAGATCCACACCGGCCATCCATGCAGGATTGATTGTGATTACCGTGCGAATTTCAGCGTCTGTCCAACCACTATCCATCAGGCAGGCAATCCACTCCCGAAAACCTTCGGTCGGAGTGGGCAGCGTATATACGCCAAAGTCTGTGCCAATGATGAAGTTCTCCACACCGAATTTGCGCATCTGGGTTGCCGCACCGTAAACACCACCTTGGGGTGCGCCGGACTGACCTTCGTCAAATGCGCGATATTCGGGCTCCACATAATAATGGGTTTTAGGGATGGATCCGGTATGTGTATGCTCAGCAAGGCATTTTTCTAGCTTTGCACCCTTTTTAATGGCATACTCCATTTGCTTTTCGCTCAAGTGCTCCGTAACCGCATTGGAAATAAGAACCTTCTTGATGCCGTACTCCTCGGCATAGTCGCAAAGGCGCAACGCTTCTTCGTTGCTTATATGGCCGCTGACCATATAAATATGGGGATTATCCGCGATGAGCTTTAGGATTTCAGCCAAATGCTTGTCCGGTTTATCGAGCGGTATCTCGATGCAGCGGGAAACCTCTTCGGCTTCAAACTCGGGATATAGATCCACCAACCTCTTCCATACGCCATCCACGTATCTTCCCTCCACCGTTGCCTGGTACTTGGTGGAATGTGCGCCGAAGGACACATAACGTGCGCACGAGCCGTAATAGATTGCCGTTTTCACTGCCCTTGGGTTCATGCCGCCAAACACGGTATTTAAAATAATACCGCCGAATGTTGTGAAATCCGGAAGGGTTTCATTAACAATCCAGGCGGTACCTACGCTCCAATTAAATACATCCATATAGGCAATAGCACGCATACCTGCATCCCGTGCTTCAATAGCCGCCTGCATGGGGTTTACCCTGCGGGGGCTGCTGACCAAGTGGGGACCTGCGTGTACGTGAAGATCTATGGAACCCTTCAACAGATCCACACTACGCTGATACGACCGCGAAAATCTCCAATCGTCCTGATTGAACATGTTTCAATGTACCTCCTAAAGTTTTTGCTTTGGTTTATACGTAAGAGCCACCCTGTTTAACTTAGGGGCTTACTCTTTTCGTGAACGGATACGAGACTCTGAGAACGGGTAACTACAGCGGGTATTTTCTTGAAAATAAAGTTGAAATAGCAAGTCTATATCTTGTATACATGTTGTATATATGTTGGCTATATTATATAATATAAGCGCGCGATGTCAATAGTGTACGACAAAATTCTTTCTCCAAAATAAGTTTGTATCGGCTATACTTTTTTGTAGAAACTGTTATAATACACTATAGATTGAATATGTTATATTTTTCCTCGCTTCGGCACTTCTAATGGGACTATATCAAGCTAAGGGATGATTTGAAAGGAAACCGGAAACATGAACACAGCCTCCAAAAAAGACATGATCTATGATAGAATCCGGCAGAAAATCATCAATTGCGAGTACGCCCCCTCCACCTTGCTGAGCGAGGCATGGCTCATGGACGATCTTGGTGTAAGCCGTACGCCATTACGGGATGCCCTCAATAAGCTCGATCAGGAAAACCTTGTTACCATCATGCCGAAAAAAGGCATTATGACCGCGAGCCTAAGCTTGAAGGACATTATGGACGTATATCATGTAAGGCTCCTATTGGAACCTCACATCATCCGCAACTGGGGTATGGATGTTCCCCGCTCTGCGCTTTTATCCTTTCGTAACAGCGCGGCTTCCTATTCGGGTACCGAAACCAGGGACCAACGCAACCAGCTGGATGATCAGCTTCATCGCACCATCATCAACAGCTGCCCAAACGCCTATCTGCTTCAGATGAGCCGGCAGCTCTACGACCAGAACCAGCGCATCCGCATCTTTGTCGGCCAACTTGCCTTGCGCATGGAAATCAACATCGCCTCTCACCTGGAAATCGTAAACCACATGCTGGCTTCGGATTTTGATCAAGCGGCTCAAGCCATGTCTAACCACATTGAGGAAGGGCGAAACACCGCCATAAACCTCTTAACCGGTGCTTGAGCACCAAATGTTTTACTATAGCTAACAACGTTTCAAACGACGCATAGGAGCGCAGTATGGTAGAAAAACTGAGGGAAAATGTATTTTCGATTACCGTTAACCTCGGCTCGAACAATTCTGCAATCCTAACAGCAGAGGGTGTCGTGCTTTTTGATACGCCGCTTAAACCAACGGACGCCTTAAGTTGGCGTAAGTTTGTTGATTCGCTTGGCCCGACTAAGTACATCATCATATCAGATCATCATCTCGACCATACCCTGACGAATGCTTTTTTTGACGGAAGCCTAATATCTCATGAGCTTACGCGAAGTAAGCTACAAAACAGCGCGCCTTCCATGGAGTTTATGTCGGATTTGCTATTCCACATAGATCCTTATGGTGAGCAGTATATTCACGGCGGTTATGCATATCGTATTCCCGATGTAACCATAGCGCACGACTGTACACTGACTATGGGCGATACGGTTATTGAGCTTTTTTGTAAAAAAGGACACACGGAAAACAGCCTTATGGCCTATCTGCCTAAGGAAAAAGTGCTATTTACCGGCGATAATGTATGCGAAAACAGCCTTCCCTGCTTAGATCAAACCTGCCTCCCCGAGGTATATGAAACTTTGAATTTCATCATGAACGACTTGGATGTGGAGACAATTGTACCCGGGCACGGGGCTGTTTGCACAAAAAAAGAAGCACTTCGTTTCAAGCATTGGCTGGAATCTGTTTATGAAAGCGTAGAAAAAGAATACCGAAACGGTCTTACCAAAGATGAGGTAATCGCAAAGCTCTCCTTCCCCGATTTAATCCACTGCGATACAGATCAATATCGCGGCTATCCGCAATCCCACATCGATGGCTTCCAAATTAGGAGCTATGCGCATGTGTATGATGTGGTTGCGGGTATGGCGATGAGGAAATAACAAATCAACACCTATGTAAAGTCCCGGTGCGTTATCTGGCGAGAGATCTCTTAACGAACCATCCAAGCGCAGACTTGTCTATAATGATCCCGTTAATGCCGTAATAAATAAAATTAGATGTTAAGGGTCCGGCAAACATGGATGAGCGCAATATTCAGAAGTTTTTAAACCGCAACTACAATGTTGATATTCAAAGTTTGGAGCTGTTCCGGAGGGGCGGCAATGTTTCATACGTCGCGTCAGGAAAAAACAATAAGTATTTTTTAAAAATCATCCGCCCGCCGTTTTTGGAAACAGCTGTGCAGTCCGTGGATATTCAAATGTATTTGCTGCGGAGCCTGTTTCCCGCTATACCAATTGTACCGTCAACAGATGGCGCTCCTTATGCCCGGGTAGAGGATGAGGGCCAAGATTTCATTTTCATAGTATATGAGTTTATTGAAGGCGGTGAACCCGATCCACAGGATACCGAGAAAGCCGGAGAATTAACTGGAAAACTTCATCAGGCAATGAAAGACTATGCCGGTATTTTACCCAAACGGGATAAATACTTTTTTGTTGACAGATATATTGATCAATTAAGGAGCATGCATTATCCGAAAGCGGAAGCCTTCCTGGCGTACGGAAACGAATTATGGGAAAAAGTGAAGGATCTGCCCCGCGGGTACTGCCATTGCGACTTATACCGCGGCAATATCCACAAGGCGAATAGTAACGTTATGTACGTTGTGGATTTTGACACTTCCTGCACCGCGTTTCCGATGTACGACGCGGCCTTGTTCTGCAACGATACAAATTATTTTAATTATGACAGGGATGGATATTTTCGATCAGAAGCAAGGCTCGAAAGTTTTCTGAAAGGTTACATGAGGCATTACACGATTTGCGCAGAAGAAATATCCTCCTTTTTCAATATGATAGCTCTTTATCATTTTCAATTGCAGGCAACCATGATCGAACTGCATGGAACAGATTCTTTCACCCATAGTTTTTTTGAGAGACAGTATCAATGGCTGCTACGGTGGAAGGAGCAGTGCGGGGAAAGATTCTGACATATAACCCGTTCCTTTACTACTCGCTGCTCATGCAGCCGAATAGGTAAGCAATATTTCGCGCTATACAAGTCATTCAAAGATCTTTTCTGATTACTCCGAATAATTATCAAGCAACGATAATATTTTATTGCTTTCACAACAGTACGATGTTAAAATAATCCAAGTTAAATTTACATTAAATAAAGGCGGTATAACATGAAAAAAAGATTGCTGTTCTTTGTTTATGGTCTAATTTTTTTTGTTGCTGTATTTTTCGCACAAGAAACGGCAAGTTATGTGAGCACCCTTGTTGCAAATGCACTTTTAAATATATCACCCGGTCAGAACTTATTTGCAAACAAGTTTATACACCATATAGTCCAAATGTTGATTGCATTAGCAGTTATTTTACCACTAAAGCACATATACAAGCAGGATTTCGGATTCAAATTGGGTGACAAAAAAGCAGGCATTTTGCACGTATCTATATTTTCTCTCATCCTTGCAATTTTTTTAATAATACGCTATTTTTATCTTTATTCGACTATACCGAACATAGGATATGATTATCCTGTAAATTCGACTAATGTATTGAGCGATTTAGCATTTCAACTGTTTTTGAGCGGTCCTTCAGAAGAGCTCCTATTTCGAGCACTTCCAATAACCCTATTTATTATTGTATTTAAAAGAAGTATAAAAATAAAATGGTTCTTAACTTTAGAAGTTTTATTAGCTGCTTTGCTATTTTCTATTGCGCATCTTGATTCACCCAAGTTAGATTTTCAAATACTTTATTCATTCGTATTAGGAATAGCGTACGGTGTAACGTATCAAAAAACCGGCAGTATTTTATATCCGATCTGTATGCATAGTTTAAGTAATATTTTATCCGTAGGGCTTGGTTACTTATTTTACATATTGTATTAGCTAGTACGATTGCCTTGTCAATGAGCCGGCAATAGGATTTCCGGTATCAATTCCGATATGTCTGCACGAATGTCACGTCCCCTATGTTTTGTATTTTCTTTTCCGCTCGTTTTCGCCTTCAACATAGATAAATACAGCACCTCATGTGAGGTGCTGCATTTTAATTAAGAAGCTAGAAAATTTAGAGGCCTAAACCTTGCTGCAGACCATTTGCCTCCAGATTGTGTTTGTAGGCTTTAAGCTCTGTAAACATCTCCTGTTTGAGCGGGTTACGCTTGTACTTGACGATGCGATAAACCTCGTAGGCAAATACAGCAGCGTTTACTATGAGCGCAAGCGCACTCAAGGCCGTCCATGCGGCAGGGTTGTAGGTTGCGGTGATGCCAAAGGCGGGTATCGCCTGGTAATCTACCGCCAACGAAAACATGCCGAAAAGCGCAAGCGTCTGTGCTCGGTGCTGCAGCCAAACACCTTTTTTGATGAACAGCTCCGCCACCGTACAGGCGATTAATAGCGCCATGCCCGCGTACATGGAGCGGGTGCTGAGGCAGTTGTAACAGTAGGCCGCATTCCAAAGATCATAGGCGATGATCCAAAACCAAAGCTGGTCGGGCCATACCATATCGCGTTCTTTGGTGTTTGCCACGCGTATGCCCATCCAACCTGTGAGGGTGAGCAGTAAAAACACGCCTGCAAGTGCATTGAGTATGTTCCATGGCCCGCCGAGAAGCGTAAGCCCCGCCTCATCAACCGCCATGGTTTTGAAGTTCATAAAAACCTCGATATCACGGAAAATAGCCTCCGCGATGTTGAGGGCAAGTATGGCTAGAGGAAAGAAGAAAGTAAACTTCTTGTTGCCAAGCTTCGTGTAGCGAATTGCCATAAAGCCCAAAACGCCCGCGAGCGCTGAAAAAGTTTTGATTACCCCAAACCAAGTTTTGCTCGAGGGGCTGCTGACAACGTTTGTGGCAATGAGCACCACAAGTACCACGGGAAACACGCAGTACGCGGCTATTGCTGCCCATTTATAGCGCCGCGTAACCTCGTTTACAAGTACCAGTGCCACCACAAGCGCAGCAAAGCCTAAAATCGTTATGAGCGTATACCCTTGAAAGAGAACTCCCATTGTATTGCCCTTCTTTCTTTATGCTTATAGCATGATCTCAACGTCGCTTATGGGGTATGCCTTGCAGGAGTGGACATAGCCGAACTTCTCATCCGCCATGCGCAAAAGCATCCCCTTTGCCAAATACACCCGCCCTGAAACCAATTTTACGCGGCACAGGCTGCACTCGCCGCTGCGGCAGCACACGTTCATGCGCACGCCGGAGCGCTCGAGCGCCGTCAAGAGTGATTCGTTTGCCCGCGCATCGATCACCTGCCCTGCGACCTTAAGCTTAAATACCTCTTGCCCGGTCAACTCTTTGGGCCAGCCGTCTTCTTTTTCTATGTCCCGCCGCGCGCCGAACATCTCGCGGCGTATGCGCTTTTCGGGTATGGATAGGCTCAAAAGTTCCTTTTTGCAAAAATCGTTCATTACCTGCGGGCCGCAAACATAGTAGGTGGCCTCATCAAGGTTAGGTACGAGCTTTTTGATGAGCTTTGCGTCTATAAAGCCCGTTTCACCATTCCAGCAATCCGTAACGTCAGAAACCACAAGATGGTACGAGAAGTTTTCATACCTTGCGGCATACATGCTCAATTCCTCGTGGAACAGTGCAGACTCCGCGCACCGGCAGCCATAAATAAGCGTCACGCGACGGTCAAAGTACGCGTCTAAGATTTCCCTGATCATGCTCATGAAGGGTGTAATGCCGCTGCCGCCTGCAAGAAATACAGAATGCTTTTTATGGAACACGCTGTGGTAGCGGAACACGCCAGCCGGCCCGTTTGCGCTAAACTCATCCCCTACGGACACATGATCTAAAAGGAAGTCTGAAACGAAACCGTTTTGTGCGCGCGCCACGGTGATTTCGTAATAAGCACGCTGGCGGGGAGAAGAGCTGATGCTGTAGGGGCGGCTCGTGCGCACACCGTCTATCTCGGTAAATAAGTTGATATATTGCCCTGCTTCAAACGGGGGCAGATAACCGCCCTTTGCGCTTAGGCGGAAGCTCTTCGCATTTTTGCCGGTGTCTTCTATAGCGCTGACCACAAGGGAAAGCTCCTCGGGGTGAAGCTTAGATATGCGGACCCCGGGTTCTTTACCTAGCGGCAGCTTATCGTTTGATATTTTTCGCGCTGTGCGGATA
>JAEWZS010000258.1 GCA_023458355.1 Bacillota bacterium | reverse complement strand
TTGATGCGCCAGAAGTCGCTCTCAGTCTACTTCCGAGGCGGCTACGGTGTAAGCTCCGCAGATTATCCGTTTTTCACTTCCGGCGCGATAAATTCCTACTCGTCGCTGGTGCTTCGCAACTCCGGGCAGGATGCAAGTGACGCTCGTATTGCAGATTCCTACTGTATGCGGGTCGTAAAGGGGCTCAACATCGAAGCGGTATATACACGCCCTGTCGCCGTCTACATCAACGGCCAATATTGGGGCTTGTACGACCTCAACGAAAACCAAAACGAAGATTATCTTGCATCCTATTACGGCGTGGATCCCGATAAGGTAGATATTATTCGACGCAACGAAACACCGCTCGCGGGCAGCCGTTATGATTTTAAGCGCGTTCGCGAGTATGCGCTCAATCGGAACACCTCGTCAGACGCCGCCTATGCGGAGCTTTGTCAATGGGTGGATGTGAACTACTTCAACGACTATCTCATATCGCAGACGTATTTCACAAACGGCGATATGTTTAATCAAAAGTACTGGCGTTCGCAGGATTATGCCATAAAATGGAGACCTATATATTTTGACTTAGATCTTTCCTTTTCGAGCGTCACAAGAAACCTTCTGACGTCCTATTTCACCGCCGAAGGCATCCCCTCACGCGACGGGACGCTGACAAACATGGATATTTTTGTAGGGCTCAATAAGAATGCCGCATGGCGCGAGCAGTTCTGCAAGCGCTATGTCTATGTTGTTATCAACCAATTCGACCCCGAACGTCTAACTGCTATCCTTGACGAACTCGCTTCCGAGATGGAGCCTGAGATGCAACGGCATATAGACCGTTGGGGCTCCCCAAGTTCCCTCTCTCGTTGGAAAAACGAGCTTAACGATATTAGAAGCTTTGTGCAAAAACGGCCCGAATACGCACTCAAAAACCTAAGAAACACATTCGGCCTATCGGCTGATACCTTACAGAGCTATATAGACGAAGCGAAAATAGGAAACGGTTAATTCAAAACAGTGAGGTCTCTTTATGTTGGACAAAAGCATTCCTTATGCTGATATTTTGATGTATCGTCCAAAGCATGCAGAGTTGAGGCAAATCCCGTTGCCGGACGGGTTTCGGTTTTCGTTTTTTAAAGCCGGTGACGAAAAGGCATGGGCACAAATTGAAGCCTCCGTTCTGGAGTTTGACGATGAAATCGATGCGCTTTTATATTTCCAACGCGCGTTTCTGCCGTACTTGCCCGAGCTTGTGCGCAGATGTATGTTTATTGAAACCGCTGACGGAGAAAAGGTTGCCACTTGCACGGCTTGGTGGGATTATACGCTTACACGCCGTGACCCATGGCTTCATTGGTTTGCCGTAAAACCGCAATACCAAGGGAAAGGCCTAGGCAAGGCTCTAGCCGCCGAGATCATACGGCTGATGCTTGAAATTGAGGGCGACAGAGATTTTTTCTTGCACACGCAGACATGGAGCCATAAAGCCGTCAAAATATACGAATCCCTCGGGTATCAGATCATGGATCCGGCAAGTGAGGGCATGCAAAAAGCGATGGCTATCCTTAATAGCGTCTATAAGAGCAGTTAATAACATATATACGTAAAATGAGAGGCTTAAGCGCCTCTCATTTTTGTGTATGTTAATTTAATTTATTCTTCTTCCTCTACCTCAGGCAGAATTGCGTTATGGAATACCTGCTGCACATCTTCATTATCGTCAAGCCGTTCGAGAAGTTTCTCCAGTTTTTCTGTTAGCTCGGTGTCGTTTTGCACATCAACGTTGTTGGTGGGGATGCGTGCAAAATCAGCGGAAAGGAAGCTGTACCCTGCGTTTTCGAGTGCCTCGCGCACAGCCGAGAAATCGGTAACAGCGGTGTAGATTTCGTATGCATCGTCGAGCGCAATAAAATCCTCAGCACCCGCGTCAAGAGCTGCCAACATGAGTACATCTTCGTCGATGCCGGCACTTTTTTCTATAACAATTAATCCTCTGCGGTTAAACATCCACGCAACGCAGCCCGACGCACCGAGGGAACCGCCGCTCTTATCGAAAATATGGCGCATTTCGGACGCTGTTCGGTTGCGGTTATCGGTCACAACCTCCACAATCACAGCGATGCCGCCGGGCGCGTAGCCTTCGTAGACAATCTCTTCATAGTTGACGCTGCCTAGCTCGCCTGCTGCCTTCTTGATGGAGCGGGAAATGTTGTCGTTGGGCATATTGGCGGCCTTCGCCTTTGCGATAACATCTCGCAGTTTGGAATTATTTATAGGGTCGCCGCCGCCTTCTTTTACAGCGATAGCGATCTCACGGCCTATTTTTGTAAAAATCTTACCGCGTTGCGAGTCTGTTTTTTCTTTTTTGTTTTTTATGTTTGCCCACTTGGAATGACCTGACATAAGGAACCTCCATGTTTCTTGCTGCGATTGACAAGTGATTATACCACTAATAACAGTGCTTGTTCAACCCGAGCAAGTTCATTTTTATAGAAAACCTGCACTTCCTAACCGTTTTTATCAAGTATGTCAAGCTTTGCGCGTATCTTTTTCATATCCTCCCAAGCACCTGCCTTTTTGCTCTCATCTCGTAATAGCGCCGCCGGGTGATACGTCGGCAAAAACCAAACACCCATTTTCTGTTTCCATACGCCCCTGTCGCGCGTAATCCTTACCTGTTCGTCGTATACGTACTTTGCGGCTGTAGCACCCATGCAAACGACGATTTTTGGCTGCAATAAAGCAAATTGTGCGCGCAAATGCGGTAAACAGCTTTTCGCCTCCTCATGAAAGGGTGTCCGGTTTTGCGGCGGGCGGCATTTTACCACGTTTGCTATGTAAACTTCATCGCGCTTTAAGCCGACAGATAAAAGCATCTTATCCAAAAGCTTTCCTGCTGCTCCCACGAAAGGCCTACCGGAAATGTCCTCGTCTCGCCCGGGTCCTTCACCCACGAGTAAGATTGCTGCGTGAGGATTACCCTCCCCAATTACTACGTTGGTACGCGTCTTATGTAGCTCGCAGCTTTCGCAAGCTCTTACCGTGGCATAAAGCTCGCTCCAATCGTAACGCATCAAATATCCTCAATAAATTTTAAAATATCACCGTTTACCTCGGCTGCGTTCATTTCGTTTAATAGTTCGTGGCGGCAGTCGGGATATAATTTGAATGTCACGTCATGGCCCGTCTCACTTAGCCATGCGGCAACTTCTTTAACCCCCTTCCCGGTTCCGTTTAAGGGGTCCCTTTCTCCGGAAATTATGAGGATTGGTTTTTTCGATACACGCTTCGCCCATTCCTTATTACTGATTTCAGATAGTCCGTCAAACAAATCTTTAAAGCCGCCTGCGGTAAATACGTAGCCGCAATTCTCGTCTTTTACATAACGATCTACCTGTTCTTCGTCGCGTGAAAGCCAGTCGAATGCCGTGCGATTCGGTGCAAATGCCTTGTTGTATGACCCGAAGGAAAGCGAATCAAGCGTTTTGCTCGGCATGCGCGCACCGTGCTTTTTAATCTCATATTTTGCAATCAGTTTGGCAGCAGCGAGCGCCGGATTTCTGCCTGTTGTGCCGCAGAAGATGTATGCATCTGCGTCAGCGTCAGGGTCCGAACCACATCGCGATGCATAAGTGCGCGCTAAAAAAGAGCCCATGCTGTGCCCGAACATCACATATTTTACATTTTCATATTCGCTGCGCGTTTTAATGAGGAGCGTGCGCATATCCTCAATGGTCTTTCCCCAACCGTCCTCATCGGCAAAGTAACCCTTTGTGCCGTCCTTACCTACGCTTTTGCCGTGCCCCGGCAGGTCAAACCCGGTCACGAGAATACCGCAGCCGTTTAAAAACTCTGCAAATGCCCGATATCTCTCGATATGTTCCGCCATACCATGTGTAATCTGCACGATGGCGCGTACATCGCCATCCGGTGCCCATTGCTTGACATACAAATCACCAAGCTTTGTAGCGGATGGCATACGATATTCCCTTTCCATTACGTCCCCTCCTTAGAAATACTGCCAAAGATCTGCATACTTTTCTGTTCATATATTGATTATAGCATTTTTTTGTGACATTGACATCACATATTAGTTTTGCTTATTGCAAAACCTATAAATCCAACTTATAATAAATAAGCAAACATGAACTGCCGACGGAGGTCGAATTTTTATGGATCAACGTATGACTGCTGATTTGGATTTATACAGTATCTTTTGTACCGTAGCGCGCTGCGGCAGCCTTTCGCATGCAGCTCGCGAGCTTTATGTAAGCCAACCTGCCATAAGCCAATCTATGCACAGGCTTGAGTACATGCTTGGCTGCACACTTTTCACGCGCAACAGCCGCGGTATTACCCTCACAAGCGAAGGACGTATGCTCTACAGCTACGCCAGCAAGGCCGTAAGCCTTATCGCCGCAGCGGAGGATCGGCTCAACCGCATGCGCACTCTGCAATCAGGCGGGCTTATGATCGGCGCAAGCGACACGCTATGCCAGTTCTTTTTGCTTCCGTTTCTGGAACGCTTCCATTCGGAATACCCCGAGGTACAGCTTCAGGTAATGAACCGCACCACACCGGAGACCGTAGAGCTTTTAAAAATCGGCAAGGTAGATATCGCACTCGTGAACCTACCCGTGGATGAC
>JAEWZS010000257.1 GCA_023458355.1 Bacillota bacterium | reverse complement strand
AAGGTATTGTGGAAACGGTAATTTTGGAGGCGACATCACCAAGCTTCATCACTGTGCCTTTGCCAAACTGTTTTTCGATTTGGCTCAAGGCCATTTCCAATGCTTTTTCCTTCCCCACCATGCGGTTCATACACCATCCCTCTTGCAGAATAATTTATTATAACATTTGTTCGAATGAATTGCATCTACTTTATTTTTCTGCGCAGTATGTCGAGCGCATTTAGCATGGATAGCTGCCGTATGCGCTCACGGCTCCCGCTGAAGCGAAACGCAAAGGCATCCGCACCGGAAGCATCCGCAATGCCGATATACACTAGCCCTACAGGTTTCTCTAAGCTCCCACCGCCCGGCCCTGCAATGCCCGTTACGGATAAAGCGATATCGCTGCCGGAACTCTTTTGCATACCCTTTGCCATCTCAATGGCTGTTTCGCGGCTGACGGCGCCAAATTCAGCAAGAGTTTCTTCCTTTACACCCAAACGCCTTTGTTTTGCAAGGTCGGAGTAAGTAACAGCGCTTTCGAGAAAAAACGCTGAGCTTCCGGGCATGGAAACGATAGTTGAAGCGATAAGCCCTCCCGTACAGCTTTCCGCTATAGAGAGTGTGAGGCCTTTTTCTATCATAAGATTGCCGCAAACCTCATGAAGCGCCTCGTTACTCGTAGAGAATACCGCGTCCCCAATGATTGCTTCTATCTTTTCGAGTACGGGTGCGATAAGCGCCTCCCCCTCCGCCACTGACTTACAGTGTGCCGTAACGCGAAGGGTTACCTCACCCGCAAGAGCATAAGGTGCAATGGTGGGGTTTTGCTGGTTGTCGATAAGCTCCTTAAGGCGGTGTTCTACAGCCGATTCCCCTACCCCAAAGATTCGAACAACGCGTGAGTAGAGCATACTTCCTTCTCTTTGAGCTATATAAGGGAGCAACTGATCCTCAACCATGGGTTGCATTTCGCGGGGCGGCCCTGGCAAGAGCACGATTGCCTTGCCGTTCTCCTCTATAATGCAGCCGGGTGCAGTACCGTTGTCATTCTTTAATATAATGGAACCTACAGGAAACATAGCCTGCTTCAGGTTATTGGGTGTCATTTCTCTGCCGGCAAAGTGTTTTTTAAGTATAGTTAGACTTTCCTCATCATACTGAAGCTCTTTATTGAAGAGAGCAGCTGCGGTCTCCTTCGTGAGATCATCTCCGGTCGGCCCCAAGCCACCGGTAACAATCACCAAGTTTGCACGCGAAAGCGCGAGGGAAAGCGTTTCACTAAGGCGTGTAGGATTATCTCCCACAACGGTTTGAAAATAGCAGTTCACACCCGCCGATGCAAGCCTTTGGGCGATGAACTGTGCATTTGTGTTGAGGATCTGCCCCATCAACAGTTCGGTTCCAACCGCAACAATCTCTGCTGTCATTATTTAAAACTTATTGCTCCTTTATTTTTTATGATGTAATCTACGCCTGACCAGACGGTGAAGAGTACTGATACCCACATGACGATCATCCCGAGGGGAAAACCGAGAATGCTTATAATTAAATCGTCCAGCATTATCATTATGATGGCGACACATTGGGTTATGGTTTTGGTTTTCCCAAGCCAGCTCGCCGCAATTACCTTGCCATTACCGGCGGAAACAAGACGAATGCCGCTTATTATGAATTCCCGCGCTATGATGATAAACGCCGGTATCGGCGAAAGAAGATTCTCTGCTACAAGCATGACGAGCGCGCTTGACGTTAAAAGCTTATCGGCAATTGGGTCCATAAGCTTCCCGAAATCGGTCACAATCTTCTGTTTTCTTGCGATCTGTCCGTCTAGGATATCAGTCATATACGCTAGAAAAAAGATGGCAGCTGCAAGGTAGAGTTTCCAAGTAACATCGATGTAAAAACAAGCTATGAACACGGGTACTAAGAGGATGCGAAGGATGGTTAGTCTGTTGGGTATATTCATACCTGCTCTCCCTGTAAATCGTAATGGCCCGCACTTGTTATGCGTACATGGGTAAATTCGCCTTCTTTGAGCGGTGTGCCCGAACGAATGAACGAAATGGATCCGTCCACCTCCGGTGCTTCGGCATAGGAGCGGCCGAAAGCTGTCTCTCCCTTTATCTCTTCTGCCAAAACACGGTAGGTCCTGCCTACGCGTTTTTGATTGAGGTTTAAGGATATTCCACGTTGCAGCTTCATGATCGCGTCGAGCCTTGCCTGCGCTGTCTCCTCATCGACCTGTGCGGGCATTTCAGCTGCATGCGTACCGTCCTCAGGCGAAAATATAAATGCACCAAGCCTGTCGAACGGATGTGTAGAGATAAAGTCGTAAAGCTCCTTAAAATCATCCTCTGTTTCGCCCGGGAAGCCTACCATCACGGTGGTGCGTAAAATGAAGTCCGGCGAGGCAGAACGGATGTACTTTATAATTCGTTCAATATGCTCTCGCGTGCCGTGACGGTTCATAGATGTAAGCATTCTTTGAGATATGTGCTGAATGGGAATATCGAGGTACGGTATAATCTTTTCCGATTTCAGCATTTCATCTACAAGTGCTTCATCTACCGTGTTTGGGTATGCGTAAAGAACGCGAAGCCAAGTTAAACCATCGAGGGAAGCAAGCTCTCCTAAAAGTTCTTTGAGCATCGGCTTGCCATAGATATCGATACCATAGGCGGATGTGTCCTGCGCAATGGCAGTTAACTCTATAACACCGCTCTTAATAAGGGCTTTAGCCTCACGAAGAAGGTAGTCCATCGGTACGCTTCTCTTCTGGCCACGTATAAGCGGTATCGCGCAATAGGTGCAGAGGTTATCGCAGCCGTCGGCAATACGAAGATAAGCGCTGTATTTGGGAGTTGTGAGGAGACGCGTGGCGAAGTCGCGTGTGCTTAAGTTTTCCTTCCCCGCAAGCGCTGTAAGCTTTTGTGCGAGCGTGATGTAATCCTTAACGCCCCAGAAGATATCCACTTCAGGGAGCTCCTTTTTTAGCTCGTCGGAATAACGTTGGCTCAAACAGCCCGTCACCACGAGAAGCGAGCAATTTCCTTTTGTTTTAAACTGCGCCATTTCAAGGATGGTATCGATAGATTCCTGCTTGGCAGGTGTAATGAAGCCGCATGTATTGACGATAAGTATCTCTGCATCTGCGGGCTTTTGTACGATTACAAACCCCGCTTGCGCGAGGTAGGAAAGCAGGTATTCGGTATCCACACGGTTCTTGGAGCAGCCGAGCGATATTACGCCCACTGTATTCATCATTCGTCCTCCGAAAGCTCGCTGCCAAATATGCGTTCATAGCCGAGCTGGTCAATTAGAATTTTGCGCGGTTTTGCACCATCAAAGCCGCTAACTATGCCCTTTTGCTCCATGATGTCGATAAGCCGTGCAGCTCGTGCGTAGCCTACACGAAGCCTGCGCTGAATCATAGAGATAGAAGCTTGTCCGCTGTCGAGCACAATCTTTACGGCGTCGGGCAAAAGTTCGTCCTCCTGCTTGCCGTTGCCCTGCGCAGCAGGAGAAGCAGCACTTTCGATTTCTTCGAGCATATCGGGTTCAAACTTAGGCGCGTTATTCTGCTGGGCAAAAAAGCCCATCACAGCTTCCACTTCCTCGTCGGAAACGTAAGCACCTTGCGCACGAAGTGGCTTGTTTGCGCCGCTGGCGTGGAACAAAAGGTCACCTTTGCCCAAGAGCTGTTCAGCGCCATTTTCGTCGAGTATAATTCGTGACTCAAGGCCTGAGGACACTGTGAGCGCGATGCGCGATTGTATGTTGGACTTGATAAGCCCCGTTATAACATCTGCTCGTGGGCTTTGCGTAGCGATGATGAGATGGATGCCCGAAGCTCGGCCCAGTTGCGCAATGCGGCGGACGGAATCCTCCACCTCGCGGGAGGCAACCATCATAAGGTCGGCAAACTCGTCTACAATGATAACAATCTTTGGCAGCCTGTCCTCCGGCAGTGTTTGCAGGGAGTTATAGCGGGCAAGATCTCTCGCATTGAACTTAGCCATCTTTTTATAGCGCTGTTCCATTTCGCTGACTGCCCATTTTAGCGCACCTACCGCCTTTTTAGGCTCTGTCACCACCGGCAGCAGAAGATGCGGCATGGGCGAAAACACCTTCAGCTCCACCACTTTAGGGTCAACAAGAATCATGCGTACATCAGCCGGTGAGGATTTATAGATCATGCTGAGGATGATATCGTTGATGCAAACGCTCTTGCCGGAGCCCGTAGTGCCGGCTATGAGAAGATGCGGCATCTTATCGAGATCGGCACAGACGATCTTTCCTGCAATATCCTTGCCGAGTACGAATATGATAGGCGACTTTGCACCTTGGAAATCCTTGGACTCGATAAGCTCGCGAAGTACGACACTCGATACATTTTTATTGGGTATCTCAATTCCGATGGCGGCTTTCCCGGGTATGGGCGCTTCTATGCGCACGCTGGGGGCAGCAAGCGCGAGCGCAATATCGTCTGCAAGGCTTGTGATGCGATTGACGCGCACGCCCTGTGCCGGCTGCAACTCATAGCGTGTGACGACGGGTCCGACGCTCACATTAATAATCCGCGCTTCGATGTTGAAATTCGAAAGCGTTTCAAGAAGAAGTTTGCCCTTCTCCGAGGGTGACTCCGTGGAACCCGTTGGAACCACGGGCTTCTTTAAAAGCGTGAACGGAGGGCGCTGATATTCATGTACAGACACATCTGCCTGTGGGGATACGATATTTACCGCAGCGATGGGCTCTTCTTTTTTTGATTTTTTTTCGGTTGCAGCCGGTATGACCTCCTCGGACGGAGGTGCATACTGCGAGATCCTCGAGACGCGCTCTGATGGAGCGGGCGGCTCGGGCGGCATATAATCGTCGTAAAGACGGTCGTCTGTTTCTCCTTTTCCTTGGAAGGATAGTGCCTTTGCATTTTTTTGAGATTCGCCACGTTTTTTCTCGATAGCACCCGACGTGGGCAGGAAGTTTAGCTCCCCTTCCGCATTTTTTACTTTACGTAAGTCGTTTTGGAAAACTGCCTCCTGCTTTAAGGCACGTCGACTTGCTTTGCTGCGCGGAATGGGCTTGTTACTTTCTACCGAGAGATCTTCGGTATAAAGTTCTCCGCTGTGCTCAAAAAGTTCCGTTACGTTTTCAACGCCTGCCTTGATGGACTGCCCCACCTTCTCCCCCGTTCTCTTGAGGGATATGCGCGTGACGATGAGAACGCAGATGAGTACGCCTGCAATATAAAAAATGTAGCTGCCGATTGTACCTAAAAGATGCAAGGATGGGTAGGCCAATAGCCCGCCCAGGAAACCGCCTCCCATGCGGCTGCCCTTGCCGAGTATATAAGCATCAGATACAAATTGGAAAAAGGTGACGTTATCGACCACGTTACGCTTATTAATATGGAAAAGAACAGCTAAAAAGATTACGCCAAGCGAGCAAGTCAATAGTGTGGACGCTTTCATGGCTCGTTTTGATACGGCGATGATAAATATGCCGAGTGCAACGGTAAGAACCGGCAGTGCGTAGCCTAAAAGCCCCGTTATGCCAAATAAGAAGCTGCTGATTGCTGTACCCACGATACCTACAGCATCAGAGTAAAGGCTTACGGCAAAAAAGAGGCCAAATGCGATAAAAAGCACGCCCCAAACCTCTCTTTTGGTCTGTGCACGCTCGGCAGCTACCGTATTCGTCTTTTTTGCAGCCATACAAACACCTCTTTAAAATCAAAATCATTATACCATAAAAAAGCTCCGTAAACGATACGGAGCTTTTCTTATAGATTTAAATGCTTACGACAGCAGCGGTGAACTCATAAGCAGTATCTTTGTTTTTTCAAGGTGCGTGCGAAGCACGGCAGTCGCAAGCTCCACATCCTTGCTGCGGCATGCGTCGATGAGAGCACGATGTTCTTCGATAGAGCGAAGCTCAGAGTCGTTTTGGTCGTTGTAGAAGGGATGTATGTAACGGTCAACATTTGCGTGGAACTGATCGATGAGAGAAAGCAATAGCTGGTTGTCGGACGGCTCATATAAGGCGAAATGCAACCGTAGGTTCAACTCGTCGAAACGGTCATAGTTTTTTTCGGTAGCGTACTCCTCGAGGCGTGCATAGGCCTTGTCTAAATCCTCCTGCCCGATATGAGGTAACGCGGCGCGAAGAACGCCGGTCTCCAACATAATGCGCGTATCCATGACATTTTCCATTTCGTGCTTAGTTAGCTTTGAAACCACTACACCGCGGTTGGGGTAAATACGTACAAGTCCCTGCGCTTCGAGTTGGCGAAACGCTTCACGCACGGGGATGTGGCTCACACTCAGCGCTGCGGATATCTCATCCTGCCTTAGCGGCATATCGCCGGGTAAAACCCCTCGCACGATGGCGGTGCGGATTACCTGGAACACCCAATCCCGAGCCGCCATGGACTTTGGCTGCATCTCGGACGCAATCTTTTTTAATTCCATTTTCTGCACTTCCTTGAAAAAGATAAGTATAAAACGCGAAACGCATGTGGATAACACAAATGTTGTCATAAACTATATTACTTACATTTTTCCGTCGCGTCAAGAAAAAGTAACGCATCAGGATGGTGCGCTACTTTATTCATGCATAAATTGTGTGGTTTTCAACCGATCGGCATAACTCACGGCGGCATTGTATCTATTTGAAGATCATCGTCATCAAGCGTTGCGTTTTGCGCCCCCTGCGGCGGTATAATGACGCCAACCTTAGATGTAGGTGGCCCGGTCACCTGTTTTGAGTTGACTGTAAGTTCCGGATGTACGGGTATTACATAGTAGAGACATCCCGATCCTGCAGGAGCGGTCCTGTCCACATAACTAACGCTCTCTTTCCCTTTCCACTTGTTTACAAGTACGGACGTACCGTAGGAATCTCTGTATAAGCGGTACTCTACAAACGACTGACGCGGTTTGAATTTGATTTCGGGATAGCCCTCGGCATTGAGCGTGACCTTGAAATCGGCTGCAGGATACGGCACCACCCAATAATTACTTTGTCTTGTAGGCTTAGTACCCTCCACAAAAAGCACCGTACTTATGCTCTTTGGCGGGGTCAGTGCACTGGATAGAAG